>CAYRMU010000024.1:0-12143 GCA_964425655.1 uncultured Candidatus Saccharibacteria bacterium
CATATCATTACTGAATTTATTAATTACTATTAGTGAATAGTCGGAAACTTCTCTCGGGTGGAGGGGAAGCTTTCGGCTCCTAACTAATGGAGTCTCGCTTGATTAATTACTGCTGGAAAATTGGCCACAACCGTTCTTTACTCGTGTACCACTCGTCAATGTTGGCAAAGCGGTCGCTTGGGCTGCCGAGGCGGTTCATTGCGCCGTGCGTGACGTCAGGGCTCAAGAGGTACGTGAAGGTAGGGGTAAACAGAAAGATGGCAGGACGCTCTTCAGCAATTAGGCCAGTTAAGGCAACGATGGCTTGGTCGCGTTCGGGAGCTGTCTTAGCGGTACGAATTGTCTTGAGGTAGGTGTCAGCTTCGATATTGGTGTACTGCGTAATATTGAGCCCAGGGTCATCTTTCTGTGATGAGTGCCAGAACGGGTAGAGGTCGAGTGCGCGACCAACGTCGCTCCCAAAGAGTAGCACTTGGTAGTTGCGCGGGCGGATGATGGCCTGGACGAGGTCGGTTTGTTCGTACTGGTCCACAGATACTTCCACTCCTAAGGCTTGCCACCACTCAGTTACCACGGTGGCAGTTGCGTCAAAGAGGGGGGTGTTACTCGTACTAATGGTCAGACTGAGCGTTACCGTTTCTTCATCGACGGTTTTTTGCCAGAGGTCATTATCGCCACGCGTCCAGCCAGCTTGAGAGAGTAGTGACGATGCTGATGCAACACGTTCTTCGAGTGATTGTGAGGCTTCCTTCGCAGTACTTGTAGATTCTACCGTGAGGAATCCTGGTGGGACAGGTGTGGCTGTGGGGATACTGTGTCCGGCGGTGACGCGCTCAGTCAGCGCAGTGCGATCGATCATCATTTCGAGTGCTTCACGAACGGCAGGGTCTAAAAGGGCAGCACTACGGTTTTGGTTAAAGAAGACACCAAAGGTGCGCGGGAGGGCGTGTTCAGTTACGGTGTACTCGCTCGTGTCGAGGGTCGCGAGTGACTCAGGTGAGAGGCTTGGGGAGCCGTCAATCTCGCCTTGTGTGAGTGCTTCAACGAGAGCAGCTTCGTTTTGGTAAAAGCGAAGCATGACCTTGCTGATATTTGGCTGCTGGCTGCCGTATGGTGCTGCGGTAAGGATGTAGGCGTTAATGAGGCCAGCTTCATCACGCATAACTTCTTCAATGGCAAATGAGCCAGTACCGATTGGTTCAGTGTTGTACTGACTAAATGGGAGTTGCTCAATCGGGAGTGCGTCCCAGACGCCGCGCGGGAGGATGCCGACGGTGAGATTTTCAATGAACGGCGCGTACGGTTCGCCGAGGGTGAGGGTGAGCTCGTACTCACTCACTTCGGTAGCTGTGACGCCATCCCAGTTACCTCGAAGCGGACTCTTGAGCTCTGGGTTTTGAATGAGTCCAATAGTAAAGAGGACATCGCGAGCCGTGAGCGGGTTGCCGTTATGGAAGAAAATGTCGCGCTTCAGGGTAATAGTGTACATCCGTCCGTCGTCGGACACTGTTACTGATTCAGCGAGCTCGGGTACGAGGTTACCACTTGGGTCAATCTTCATGAGACCGTCGTAGACGAGTGACACCATATCTTGATCTGCGCGAGTCACTGCGAGCACGGGGTTTACGAAACGAGGTGTACCAACCACACCTTCAACGAGCATACCTCCTGGAACCGGAGTCTCTCTGAGGTACTGCTGATTTACGACAAACAAGCTCCACAAGAGGGCAGTTACAAATGTGGCGAGCACAATATGAAATATGAAGCGGTCACCAATCGAGCGGCGTTCGAGAAAAGCAAAGTAACGTGACAGAAGTGACTGACGGGTGTGTTTTGATTGAGGGTTCATGGAGTAGAGGCACCGTGTGCTACCACGGTAAAAAGCGTAATGCTTATAGAGTGCTCGAAGTGAAGGTTGACGCTATGTATGCGTGTCAACCAGGGGTTAGTAAATCACCGTCAAGATAATGCTTGCCACTAAAAAGGTTGCAAGGACAATCGCTGCACGAAAAAGGAAAAGTTCGCTACCACGTCGTTTGTGGAAGGTTGCACTAAAGTTGTCACCGCCAAAGGCGCCGCCAATACTCGATCCGCGCTGCTGTAAGAGCACAGTAGCAATAAAGAGGACGGAGAGGACGATCTGCGCGTAAGGCACAACAGTCATAATTGATTCCATGCGGGCTAGAATAGCAGAAAAGGGGCATTTCGTAAAGATGGGTGGGGAAAGGAATGGTTTGGCTTCGTGGTATGAAAAAGCGCGCAGCCAGGGGCGTCGCGCAGTGGTTAGGGGAGATAAAAAGCTCTTACGTTGATGTGTCCCGATACTTTAAGAAACGGGTCGCGGGAGATTTGGAATCCAATCGGCAATTCACTTCCTGTTTTGAGTGTGGCATGGAGTCTGGCACTTAAACGCAAGCAGATAGTATGCGTCGTTTGCTCATGCGTGAATCGAATGACCACGTATCGTTCGCCGAGTTGGTCAGCGTCTTTGGTCTCATGAAGAGAGACTACCGTCGCTGTCGCTGTGTGCACCTTTCGACCACGAAACTCTCCCATAAAGAACATCTCGTACATTCCCCGCATGGGGTGATGGTAGACAAGGCTCAACATGCCGCCCATCTGGAGGATACCAACGAGCCATGCGTACGGCCTGGTGCCGGTGTAGCTGGCATAGATACTCCATACGAGAACACCGACCGCTGTCATAAAGCTGATTGGGACCAGTGCGGTACCAATCACGCCACTGCCGAGGGTGTCGCGAAATTCTTTAGTGAGGTACCGAACGAAGGTTATCGGTTTGATGCTGTCCATCGTATGCACTCCTCTCTTGTAACTATGCTAACTCCGCGCACTATAGGGTACTGGTGCGAAAATTGCAATCGCTCCTGTGCGCGGTATAATACGCCCGCATCGGTCACGAAACGTGACACTCTGTTTGTACGTTTGTGCGATGTGCCGTTATTAAACTGGTTTATCTAAATGTATTCGTATATATGTCAGACGTAGCAATCAAGCCATTGGGAGACAGGGTAGTGGTTCGACCACTCACTGACGCAGAAGCGGGTACCGTCTCAGCTTCGGGAATTATCATTCCTGATTCAGCCAAGAAAGAGAAGCCTGAGCAAGGTGTCGTCATTGCGGTTGGTGCCGGTAAATGGGATGAAGATGGAAAGCACCGCCTTGCCATGGATGTAAAAGTGGGAGACCGTGTGGTGTTCTCGAAGTATGGATTTGACGAAGTGAAAGTGAATGACACGGAGTACTTTGTCGTAAGTGAGAGCAATATTCTTGCAATTCTCGGGTAGTTTTATTCGTATCTAATTCTAGAGCATACATATGGCAAAAGAAGTAATTTTCGGAGAAGAGGTAAAGAAGAAGTTGCAGAAGGGTGTTGATACCGTTGCAAATGCCGTGAAAGTGACCCTTGGTCCGCGCGGGCGCAACGTGATGCTCGATAAGGGCTACGGCGGTCCAACCATTACCAATGATGGTGTTTCAATTGCGAAAGAAATCACCCTCAAGGACAAGTTTGAAAACATGGGGGCGGAAATCATTAAGGAGGTGGCCACCAAAACTAACGACCTTGCCGGTGATGGAACCACCACTGCTACTGTGTTGACGCAGGCCCTCATCAATGAAGGCTTGCGACAGACCACCATGGGCCTCAATTCAATGGCGGTACGTACCGGTATGGAGCACGCAGCCGCTGACGTGGTTGAAGCACTTAAGTCACAGGCTACCGCTATCACCACTACCGCAGAAATCAAGCAGGTAGCTACCATTTCAGCTGAAAACGAAGAAATCGGCGCCAAGATTGCTGAAACGATTGAAAAGGTGGGGAAGGATGGTGTTGTAACCGTAGAAGAGGGTAAGGCATTTGGTATTGAAACTGAATTCACCGAAGGTATGGAGTTTGACCGCGGGTACGTCTCGCCGTACATGGTCACCAACACCGAGCGTATGGAAGCAGAGTACAAAGATGCCGCCATTCTGATTACCGACAAGAAAGTCACGCTCGTGTCAGAGATTTTGCCGCTCCTGGAGAAGGTAGCGCAAGGTGGCAAGAAGGAACTCGTGATTATCGCAGACGATATCGATGGTGAGGCTCTCACTACCTTCGTCGTTAATAAACTCAAGGGTGGCTTCTCAGTCTTGGGTATTAAGGCGCCAGGGTACGGTGATCGGAAGAAGGAAGTACTGCAAGACATTGCGGTTCTCACGGGCGGTCAGGTAATCGCTGACGAGCTCGGTCTCGATCTCAAGACTGCTGAACTGGCACACCTCGGTAAGGCGAATCGTGTCGTAGCGACCAAGGACAGTACCACGATTGTTGGTGGCGTTGGAACCAAAGAAGCGATTCAGGATCGCATTAAGGCGCTCCGAGCACAGCTTGAAGATACGTCATCGAAGTTTGATAAAGAGAAGTTGGCAGAGCGTATCGCAAAGCTCGGTGGTGGCGTTGGTGTAATCCGCGTTGGTGCTGCAACTGAAACTGAAATGAAATACCTCAAGCTCAAGATTGAAGACGCTGTGGCTGCCACCAAGGCGGCGATTGAGGAGGGAATTGTTTCAGGTGGTGGCACAAGCCTTGCGAAGGCTGCGGCACACGTCGAGAAGAACCAGCTCGGAAAGAAAGATCTCTCAGCCGAAGAAGTTGTTGGCTACAACATTGTCCTCAAAGCACTTGAAATGCCGTTGCGACAGATTGTCGATAACACTGGTCGTGATGAAGGTGGCGTTATTGTGCAGAAGGTGAAGGAGATGGGCGGTAACGCTGGCTACGATGCGTCGAAGGGTATCTTGGTGGAGGACATGATTAAGGCCGGTATCATTGACCCGGTCAAGGTGGAACGCGCAGCGGTGCAGCACTCAGTGTCTGCCGCAGCTATCTTCCTCACCACAGAGGCAGCGATTGCCGATTTGCCGGAGCCAGAGAAGATGCAGATGCCTGACATGGGCGGCATGGGTGGCATGATGTAGTTTTCCTTCGTGGAGCAAAAATCCTACCAACTACTGGTGGGATTTTTTGTTAATAAAGAAACAGAGGAAATATTTGTACGCTATACTGTGACTATTGCGTATGCAGGAAGAGCTTACAATCATTTCTTTTAACGTGGGACTAACACGACTTACGTTTATTCCCTTTAAGTACAACTTCGTACCCATGGTCGCCGAGCGGGTGCAGCTCGTACCGGCTGCTCTCAAAATGCACACGGCAGACGTGATTTGCTTGCAAGAGGTTTTCGAGAACCGACTTTTTAAAAAGCTTAAGCATGAGCTGTCGGACATGTATCCGTATGCGTACCACGACAATAAGGGGTGGAAACTATTTAACAAAGGTCTGGCAATTTTTTCTAAGCACCGATTCGAGCATATCCATGAGATTGGGTTTAAAACGGTTGGTATTGAAAAGTTTGCCCACAAAGGAGCCTCGGTGATTCGGTTTATACAAGGCCCGCATACGGGATTGGTGCTCGCTAATGTACATTTTCCTTACGGTGGGTATGTTGGTAATTCTCAAGCTTTTGCGCCAATAGTTGCTCTGCGGAATAAAATGATTGACCATCTCCATGGCGTCTTACGTGAGGTTGGTCAGCAGGTAGTGATGGCTGGAGACTTTAATTTTGGTCCCACAGTGGCCGAGCAAAACTATGAGTACGTACTGTCGCTTGGGTACACTAACCTCACCAATGAGGAAATCACGTGGGATCCAAAAAATCCTATGAATCGACTCTTTCCGTTCGCACGACCTCACTCCTTAGACCATATTTTTACCGGGACACAGTTCATGAAGCGAATTACCCATTTCAAAAACGAAGTCCTGTTCAAAAATCCCGTTACGCTTAAAAATGGAGCAGAAATTAATCTTTCAGATCACTTTGGGGTACTAGCAACGCTGCGGTACTAATTGCAGGTACTTTTACAATAGAAAAAGTGCGCATCCATAGGATACGCACGGGCGTGGTCACTTCACGGCAACAACTTCGTTACTGTGGTGCTCAGCTTTCATGTTGAGCAGGGTAGCAGCAATCAATTCGAGCGTCTGCCAACACTGGGGCGTGATGTGTTCGGCCACGGCAGCCAAAGCGTCGATGTAGTCAGCGGCGGAGAGAATCTCCCGCTGACGGTGCTGCCCACCAAAGTCAAACGTAATGCCTCCGGCAGGTGATTGCTTTTGGCCTACCTCGACAATCGAAGCGAAGCGTACCATAGCCCGCTGAATCAAGATGACTTCATTGGCAAGTCGGCGATTAAGCCGGCGACAGCTGTCAGTTTTGGTGCCGTTGTGGCAGTAGAACTGATACAGCTCTTTGAGGTTATTGTACTTCGAAAGAACACCCAGTGTCTTCCCGTTAGGAACTCCTTGAACGGATCGCAACATGGTAGGGTAACTCCTGATTTTTGCCCGCCTGACTTTACTATTTTGAGCCACCTGCGTCAACGGGAGTTATTGCGCGGGCTGACCTCCGTGGTATAATTTAGGCATTATTCTAACGGTATATTTGTTATGACCACCTGGATTATCATTGGAGCGATTGCCGCAGTAGCGCTCTACGCTATTTTTACCTATAACAACTTCGTCAAGTTGGTGCAACGCACAAAGGAGGCGTGGGCCGATATCGATGTGCAATTGAAGCGCCGGTATGACCTTATTCCAAACTTGGTGGAAACCGTTAAGGGGTACGCCTCACACGAACGAGAGACCTTTGACGCAGTCACCAATGCACGCGCTGCCGCTACCCAGGTGCACGTTGACCCAACTAACATCACCGCTGAGCAAATCCAGGCTATGGCTGGTGCCGAAGCAGCCCTCGGTGGTGCTCTCTCGAAGCTCTTGGCAGTAGCTGAAGCCTACCCAGACCTCAAAGCTAGTCAGAACTTCTCGCAGCTCCAGACAGAGCTTTCAGATACCGAGAACAAAATCCAGGCGGCTCGTCGCTTCTACAACGGTAACGTCCGCGATCTCGCGATTGCGCTCCAGTCGTTCCCGAGCAACGTCATCGGCAACATGTTCGGCTTTAAAGAGATGGAATTCTTTGAACTGGAAGAGGGAAGTGTTGAACGAGAGAACGTCAAAGTTGCATTTTAAAGAGTCAAAGAAAACGAGCACAGAGGTGCTCGTTTTCTGCAGTAATTATTCGAAATACTATAGCTAACTTTTCAAATCACCATGTCCACCCCTGTCACTATTAATGGTAAGCCTATGGGTCGTATCCGCGCTGGCTGGCTCCTCTTTAAAGAAACTTGGCGCTTCATGATGCTCGATAAGGAGCTTTTGTGGATCCCTGTCCTCTCACTGATTGCAAACATCTTCTTTTTTGGTGCGCTCGTGGCGGCGATGATGTTTATTGCGCTTGGGAGTGCTACAGAAATCCCCGAAGATTCACCAATCTGGCTCGGACTCTTGTTTGTGGTGTACGTCGTAGGTGCTTTTATTTTGGCGTTCTCGCAAGCCGCTATTGCACACATCGTGTACATCAGGGCGCAGGGCGGTAACGCTACGCTCAGTGAAGGGTTGCGTCGCGCTGCTTCGCATGCACTCTCACTCTTCGTGTGGTCCCTTATTACGAGTACCGTCGGCATCATCCTCCATATGCTCTCGGAACGGTCACGTCTTTTTGGGCGTATTGTAACGGTGGTGCTGGGTGCGGCCTGGAATGTGCTCACCTACTTCGTCGTTCCCGCTATGGTTATTGGTAATCAGTCAGCCTTTGCAGCCATCCCGCAGTCGGGTCGCGTCTTTAAGGATAGTTGGGGAGAGACGGCCGTGAGTAATGTATCTGCTTCATTTATCTTTATTGTACTCTTTATTGTGCTGACTCTTTCGGGTATAGGTCTTGTCGTTCTGGCGCTCGCGTATGAGATTGTTTGGCTGGCCATTATTCTTTTGGCTATCTACTTCGCTGCCTTCATCTTCCTCATGCTCGTGTCATCTATCTTTGGCGGCATCTTGAAGACGCTGCTCTACATCTATGCGACCGAAAAAACTGTTCCAGCCTCTTTTAACCGTGAACTCATCGAGAGTATGCTTGTGCGGAAAGGGGCAGCGGTACCCTCGGCAGCACCGATGAGTAGTGTGGTGTAAGTCTGAATTCGTCTATGGCAGAGTCAAAACAGCCGGAGCAACATTCAGGGAGGGTGTACTACAACAAGCTTGTTCGTGATGGTATCAAGACAAAGATAGAAAAGAACGGTGAGGCGTGTGAGATACGCGTGATTAAAGACGCAGCAGAGTTTGAGCAAGAGCTTTTAAAAAAAGTGATTGAAGAAGCTGGTGCCCTAGCACGAGCGACTTCGCGAGCGGAATTCATCGCTGAGTATGCCGATCTCATGGTGGTACTCGATGCACTTACTGCCGAGCTGGAGATTGCGCCCGCCGAAATACAAATAGCCCTTAAAGAAAACATTGAGAAGAAAGGTCTGTATACATTACGGCACTTCCTCCACTGGTCTGAAGCGGGGAAGTATCACGGCAATGAAACACCTGAAGGGGTAGCGAAATAGTCCCACACTGCTTCGTGCGCTACGTACCTGGTACATGGAAAACCTTGACAGTTTTGGTATACTCTACCCATGACAACGTTATATACCCATCAAGGCAGTAATATTCGTAAAACGTGGTTTTTAATGGCCATGTTCTTAGCGATTGTGATAGCAGTGGGCTACGCAGTTTCTTGGTACCTCGGTGACTCGAGTATTCTCTATATCGCTATTATCTTTGCCCTTGTAATGAATGTCGGGAGCTACTGGTTCTCGGATAAGCTTGTTCTCAGCATGACGCACGCCGTCCCGGCCGATCCTGTGGCGCACCGCGAGCTCATCAATATTGTTGAAAACCTCTCTATCACAGCTGGTCTGCCAATGCCGAAGGTGTACGTCGTGAACGACCCATCACCAAACGCGTTTGCGACGGGGCGTAACCCCGAGCACGCAGTGGTCGCTGCTACTACTGGCCTACTCCAGATCCTCAATCGCACAGAGATTGAAGGTGTTATGGCGCATGAACTCGCCCACGTCGGGAACCGCGATATGCTCGTGATGACCGTAGCGGTCGTACTCGCTGGCTTTGTAGCTATGCTCGCTGACTTCTTCATGCGAGCGATGATGCTCGGTGGCGATGATCGCGCGAAGTCACCGATTTTCCTTGTTGTAGCGATTGTGGGAATCATTCTGGCACCAATAGCCGCTCAGCTCATGCAGATGGCGGTCTCACGTCGCCGTGAGTACTTGGCCGACGCCACTGGTGCACTCTTGACCCGCTACCCAGAAGGCTTAGCTTCAGCGTTGGAGAAAATTAGTGGACACGCCCGCCCTATGCAGTCAGCGAGTCATGCTACCGCCCACCTCTTCATTAGTGACCCCTTTGCCGGAAACGGTCGCCGAATTGCACAGAAAATTGGTGGTCTCTTTCATAGTCATCCACCTGCAGAAGAACGTATCAAGCGCCTGCGCGAGATGGCATAGTAGGAACAACCCCGAGAATTTATACAAAAAGGCCCCGAGCATGCTCGGGGCCTGGTGCGTCAGGCGAGGGTGAAATAGCAGTTGGAGCGCCGCAGCGTGGTGTCAGGCTGCACGGCTGCAAAGCGCCTTTGGTCATGCAAGGAGAAGTCCTGTTTGCTGACCGTAGTCACAAACGAACGCCGCTTACGCCTCACTTTGATGATGACCTTTTCACCGTTCACTTCCGCCACCTTGATGCGGTCCGTTTCAAAAAAGATGTTGGGATTTAATGCTGCCCGTTTCATCGTCGGTTCTCCCTTGTGCTGGTAACTTTGCAGTACACTACTGAAAAAACATCATTTGTCAACAAACCGCCCACGGCTCCATGAGGTGCCGTGGGCGGTTTGTTGTACGTGTCGCCAGTAGCTACGCCTCCAAGTCTTGCAAGCTTAAGTTCCCCATATAGTCTGCTTTACCAATCCCGACACCCATCATGCGTAAGATGCTGTAGGCAGTTGTAACATGGAAAAAGAAGTTGGGGATAGCGTGCTCAGTCAGATAGTCCTGTGCGGTAAAGAACTTACCGGGGAAGTACTTAATCTCAATCTTGCGCTCTGAAGCAGTGGCAAAGCTCTCTGCCGGTACACTCTTCATAAAGGCTAGTGTCTTTTCGATACGTGCCTGAAGGTCGGCAACAGTAGTTTCCGTGTCTTCCATCACTGGAGCTTCAATGCCGGCAAGTCGCGCTACACAGCCTTTTGCGTTATCGGTGGCAATTTGTACTTGGCGGAGGAGCGGAAACATATCCGGCGCCAGCTTTTGCGCGAGCATGTCAGCTTTGCTCATGCCAGCAGCGGTGGCGTGTGCCAATCCCTTTTCCAGCAATTGGTCGAGGTTTTGAAGCATGCGGCTAAATACCGGTACCGTCATTTCGTAGTAGGGGTTTTGCATAAACGTATATTAATGAATAGGGGTCTATACTACCATGCCTCCCTACACCAAGCTCGCGAGCTTTCGCACGGTGTTCACGTTGCGGGCGGTCATATTTTTGTACACGGTCGTACCAATAAACTTTCGCATACCGCTCTTGCTGTACTGATCTTTCGAAACGTTCCATATAAGCGCACCCTTGGTGTAGATGATGGCGTCAACATCTTTCGTGTGTGCGATGAGTGTCCGTGTTTTTGGGCTGTCGTAGGTATCGCGCAAGAACAGAATGTCGGTTTTTTGGGTGGCGTTATTCTGCCAGTGGCTCGGTACTGCCTTGGCAATTCGTTTGAGTTCTTTCTCGCTTTTGATAATGACCGTGATGGGGAAGTCGAAGCGTTTGAGGAGGGCAAGCTCAATTATATTTTGCAGTTCACCAGCATCAGTCGGTGCTGTTTCAAAGAGCACATTGCCTGAATTAATGTACGTTCGCACGTTTAGAAAGCCTAGCTTCATCAAGCATTCTTTGAGTGTCTCCATTGGCACCGTACTGTTGCCTCCCACATTTATACCGCGAAGCAGTGCCAGATAGGTCATAGTGCGAAGAAGTATAGCAGATGCCATCCGTAAAGTTTTGGCACAGTAAAACGGCTCATTTTAAAGAAATGAGCCGTTTAGGATAGGTAGTTAGTTCGAGAGTGTATCTATGAGGCGTTGCATAAGCTGTATTTCAACCGTTTGGGTTTCGATAATGGCTTTTGCCAGGTCGGTAATCTCTTGGTGCTCAATGTGTGGCGCGACACTCTTGGCCATCATTATCGCTCCCATGTGGTGCATCACCATGTCTTCAAGGAAGACTTTGTCGAGTTCTGCTCCACGGAGGGTACTGAGGTCACGCATCATTGGCTTGTACGCGTCAGGGTTTTCGACGTACGCAGTACCGTACCATGATTGGTACCAGCCTTTCATGTCGGCAATTTCTTTTTCTTGCGCCACAATGATGTCTTCGGCGAGCTTCTTAATTTCCGGCGTTGAGCCACCGCGAGCCACTACCTCCTTAGCGGTATCGACCGCTTCCTGGTGGTGGGGAATCATGCCTTCGAGGAACGCTCGTTCACTCTCGACCATCATGTCGCTGTGGTCCATGCCGCCCATCATGTGCATGTCGCTGTCGGTACCACCGTTACTCATGAGTGAGCCGTCGGGCATGCGGTGCATGCCTGCTGGGACGTCCATATCGTGCCCTGTGTGGTGTGACTGGTACATGCCGTGAGGCGTACCCCAGAGTGCATACCCAGTGGCTAGTCCCGCAAGTACAGCCACAATTACCACAACTATAGTTGATTGATTTTTCATGGTTACTAGAAGTTACTAGAGTAGTATACCTCGGTTTGAACTTTGGTTCAGTATTTTGCGGAGGCGAGAAGATTTGAACTTCCGAGGGCTTTTACACCCTACTCGCTTTCCAAGCGAGCGCACTAGACCACTATGCGACGCCTCCGTGTATGTTTGTCGGTACATTCCCGGCCTACTTTTACAAATGAGTATCAAAGAAAGTTTACTTTCTTGTGATGCGAATGCAGTAAAAGAAAACTTTGTTTACAGACGCTGTACACCTTATCGCTTCTTTATCGAAAGAAGCTGGCAAGGTCTTGCGAAATGTGTCCCACACATTTCTCACACTCTGCCATCTCTCCTTAATATAAAATTGTGACGCCAGCCATCATACCGTACTTGTGTGTTGACTGACAACGCATCGGGTAAGGGTGGTA
>CAYRMU010000025.1:0-12103 GCA_964425655.1 uncultured Candidatus Saccharibacteria bacterium
AGCCACCGCTGCACCCGCTTCATCAGTTGCCCACCTCCCTTTCCGGGGATTATTTCAGCTTGCGTCACACGTCGGCGTATTGCTTCATCAAAAAGCTCATTGAGGGCAGCGTCAATCGCTGCACTGTTGTGGGCGATTGTGTGCAGATCAAGATGGAGTACTGAAGTAGACATGTGTACGTTCATAATATAAAAATCTGTCTCCATACGTCAAAGCAATAGGAAACGGCCAGCTCGTAGTGAGTCTGGCCGCCTGGGTTGTTGTGCGGTTAATTACCGCTCGTTTGCGTCAATACAGTCGCTTCTCTTGGTGTGAATAACACCACGATTGTCTATAAAATAAATTTTATATACCACCTATTGTTGCCTCCTTTCTTTTGCTAGTGTGAGGAGGCTTAATTACTAGACTGCTCGAAATTGAACAAAGAACTAAGCCGTAGGTGCAAATTATCACATATAGTGCGTGCTTGCAACTGCAAAATAGCCTATGGGTGAGCCTACAAGAGCAACTGCCAGATACTATACACGGTAGCTACATTTTGAATCATTAAAAGTGGAATACCGAGCTGAAAGTACCAGGTTTTAGTTTTATGGCGAAAGAGGTGCATACCGATGTAGACGCCGACCGCGCCAAAAGCTGCGGCAAGGAAAAAGATGAGGCCTTCAGGGGTGCGCTCGGTGTGGTTGCCGCGAACTGCCTTCTGCTTGTCTCTTCCCATAACAAAAAGTGCAACGAGATTGCTGCTCGCAAAGATAGCGATAAGAACGTGTTCTACTAGCATAGGTACAGTGTAGCACTGGAGGGTTGCTATAAAAAAGAAAGAGCTTCCCGGAGGAAGCTCAGACATGCAGTTGAGGGACAGGGCTCGCAAAGGGCAGGCAGGCGAGCACAAAGATGTGCGATGTCTACTAGAACTATACCAGCATTCTAGCAAAATGCAAGGCGTTCCGCACTTAGATTCCCTTTCGCCCCAATCGCTCAGCTTCTTTGAGCCAGTTTTCTTTGCAGGTGTCACTCACACGCTCACACGGGCCAAAGGCCTTCACGTTTGTCTTGATACCAGCAAAGCCGAGAATACCGAACTGGATTTCATTGGTGTAGTCACCAAACTGCCACCAGGTGCGGAACGGCGTGTGGGTTCCAGCGATGATAATAACGCGGCCAGTCTTTCCTTTGAGGTGTTGATCAATACGCTTGGTGACTTTGTTGAAGTTGAAGGCAAAGCCAGGAATCCACATGCGATCAAAGAGACCTTTGAGAATGGCAGGCATCGCACACCACCAGTTCGGGTAGACAACGACGATGTGATCTGCCCAACGGAAACTGTCTTGAAGCGCCAAGAGGTCGGGCTCAAGCGCCTGAATCTCTTTGTAGCCCTTGTGGAGGATTGGGTCAAACTGGAGTTCGCCAATATTGACGCGACGAACTTCGTGTCCGGCGTCTTCAGCGCCTGCTTGGTAATGATCGGCCATTGCACCGGTGTACGTCTCTTTGTCAGTGTGTCCTAAAAGAACGAGTATTTTCTTTGCCATATTACTCACTAGTATACACAACGGCCCGCGTGTTTAGCGCGGGCCGTCTGTTGAGAACTTTTGCTATTGTCGGATTGGCGTCAGGTTTCTAGTTCCTTACAGGAACTGTCCACTCATTGGAATTTTTGCGTCGCCAAAAATTCTCAATGAGTCTTGCAAAGCTCCAGGTGTTCGCTTCTCACGCTGACGCTCATAAGAACCTCCTCCCCGGGCTCGCGGTTCGTCGCTCTAGGAATGAGCGACTCACAACGCTCCGCCTCACAATCCTATAAAAAGCAAAGCAGTTTGCTTTTTACCGACGGATTGTGCCGTTAGGGTTGAACTGTCCCTGACTCCCCATCTGCATCTTCATGAGCTTTTCTTTCATCTCGGGTGGCATGATGGCCAAAATCTCGGTCTGGTACTTCGGGAGCACTTTCATTGCGGCAGCCATTTGGTTGTTACCATTGGTTTTCATTTCTGCCTGAAGCTCTTTGGCAATCTTTTCAAACAGTGCCGGGTCTTTCTCCATCATGGTCATGATGAGCTCGCGCTGGTCGGCTGGCACATTCTTAAGCTGTGATTCTAACAGCTTCTTCATCGCCATATTTTTCAATTTTCCTAACATATGAGAGCTATCATACCAGAGTTCTTTAAAAAGGTTGAGACAGTTGAGGATACGGCTCTAATCATTGACAAATGCCAAAATATGGTGTAATATAAGCACATAGTAATTATTTTGAACTTGTAAATACCGATATGTCATTATTTCGTACGCTGTATGCAGTAGCGAGTGATATTGCTCGCTTTTTTAGCTATAAAACCAAACCTGCTCGATATCGACTTGCCGCCCTCACTATCCTCCTTGTCATAGGAGTGTTTTTTGTATTCCGTGGCGGTGCCGATGATGCTGCTCCTGCCACCCCACTTCGCACAGTCATGGTTGGTACGGTAGCGAGCCTCGATACCGCGCAGCAGATTTCACTTATTGGTACTGTTGAAGCAATTAGTCAGGCTAATCTTGAGACCGAAGCTGGTGGTCGGGTTACGAGCGTAGCAGTAGCGCTTGGTGACCGGGTGCGCGCAGGGCAAACTATTGCCACTCTTGAGAATGCGTCACAATACGCGGCAGTTTTGCAAGCTGAAGGTGCCTATGAAGGTGCGCTTGCTGCAGCCGCATCAAGCGATGTGTCTGTCACGCAGGCACAGAGTCAGCTGTCTGCGGCTGAAAACAGTGCCGCAAGTGCGCTCCGTGGTGCGTACACAGTATCGAGTAATGGGTTCTACACCCTGATCGATGGTCTCTACGGTAACCCTGAGTCGACCCTTCCTGGGGTGCGCGTTGGAAGTTCACAAACCTCGTACCTCAATCAAGAGCGCGTAGCGTTTCAGGATATTCTTCCGCAGTGGCAAGCATCAGTAGCTGGTGCTGCTAACCCCGCCAATATTGACAGTGCGCTCACGCTTGCTCGTACAAACACGAGCCGCACGATTGGCGTTGTCGATGCTTTTATCTTTGCACTCAATGGACGCGACAAGGATACACTTGAGGGTAAACTCATAGAGACATGGATTTCTGAACTTAATGCGCTACGTACAAGTCTTAATGCTTCACTGGCGTCGCTCGATGCAGCCCAGTCTACTTTAAATAGTGCACGCGACACCCTCGCGCAAGCAGAGCTCGGTGGTACTGGTGGTGATGTGTCACTCGCAAACGCGCAGGTAAAGCAGGCGCTCGGCTCGCTCCGCGCTGCTCAGGCAGCCTACGCCAAGACGATTGTTCGCACCCCGATTGCAGGCGTGGTAAACACTCTTGAACTCAAGGTTGGTGACTTTGTTGGACCGAACGCGCCAGCAGCTATCATTGCTAATAACCAAGCGCTTGAGATTACGACCTACGTTGGTGCTGAGGACTTGGCAACTATCTTAGAAGGACAAACAGTGTTGATTGAAGGTCTCTACGAAGGGCGTATTACCGCGATTGCTCCAGCGATTAACCCAGCTACCCAAAAGGTAGAAGTGAAGATTCAGACTGAGAGTGCTGAAATTGCTAACGGTGATACGGTGCGAATTGCCCTTACTACTGACGCAGATACTGTAGGTATTGATGCAGCACCAAGTGCACCGGTCGTAGACGCCCCCCTCTTTGTCCCTCTGACAGCAGTGAAGTTTACTGCGACCGATGGGTCTATGTTTACCGTGGAAGACGGCATTGTAACTGCTCGTCCAGTTGTTCTTGGTCGCATTAGCGGTGATGTAGTCGAAATTACTGAAGGTATCGACGCGGCAACTGTCTTCATTATCGATGCTCGTGGATTAGCGGATGGGCAGCAGGTAGAGGCCGTAACAAAAAACTAGTGCTATGTGGGAATTTTTCATTAACAAAAGCCGCTTCACATTCCTGTTTCTTGTCGCATTGATTGGTTTTGGTGCATACGCCGTCTACGCAATTCCTAAGGAGTCAGGTCCTGAGGTGCAAATTCCGGTCGGCATTGTTTCAACGGTGCTCCCCGGTGCACCAGCTGCCGATATAGAGTCACTTATCACAAATGAACTCGAACGTGGGTTGGTTGGTTTACCAAATGTGAAGCAGATTACCTCTGTCTCGCGAGAGAGTGTATCAGTGGTAACGGTTGAGTTTGAAGCGAGTGCTGACATTGACGACTCAATTCAGGATCTCAAAGATGAAGTAGACGCCATTGCTCCCGAGCTACCAAGTAACGCTGAGGACCCACAGGTCCTTGAGGTTAACTTCGTAGACCAGCCAATAATGACTATTGCTGTTTCGGGTGATCGCAGCGATTTTGCCTTTACAGAAATCGGACAAGCGCTTGAAGAGGAGCTCGAAGGGATGGCTGGCGTGGCTAAGGTGACTATCAGTGGTGCCCGCGATCGAGAAATTACGGTGGTTGTCGACCAGGCTGCACTCTCACGCTACGGGCTTTCGCTCCCTGAAGTGACCAGTGCGATACAGAGTGCTAACCTCACCTTCCCGATTGGTCAGATTGAGAACGATGGTGTCTCATACAATATTGCTTTTGAAGGTGATGTCGCCAATAGCGAAGAAGTGCAGAATGTCGGAATTACGACGCGTGGTGGACAGCCGGTGTATGTCCGCGACATCGCAACCGTAGTTGATGGACTTGCCCCAGCGGCAACAATTTCTCGCTTGAGTAGTGCAGGCGAACCTTCTGCTCGCGCTATCGTCGTTGATGTCTACAAGCAGCGTGGTGGAGACATTACGCGGATTGCACGTGATGTGAACGAAAAAATAGAGAGTCTCAAGGCTGATGGGCAGCTCCTTGCTGGGCTTACGAGCGTCACTGTACTTGACTCAGGTGAACTGATTGAGAAAGACTTGAAGAATCTCACGAGTTCTGGACTCCAAACGGTATTCCTCGTTGTTGCACTGCTTATTGTCACTATTGGGTGGCGTGAAGGAGTGCTGGCTGGTCTCTCGGTCCCCCTCACCTTCTTGTTTGGCTTCATCGGTCTCTACCTCTCCGGTAACACTATTAACTTCCTCTCGCTCTTTGCTCTCATTCTTGGTATTGGCATCATCGTTGACTCATCCATTGTGATGGTTGAAGGCATTAATGCACGCATGAAGTCGGACCCGAACATTGATAAGCGACAGGCGGCGATTATTACTGTGCGTGAGTTTGCGGCACCGCTTATCTCGGGCACGTTGACCACGGTAGCCATGTTCACCGGACTCTTCATTGTTTCGGGTGTCATTGGGCAGTTTATTTCGTCGATCCCGTTTACGCTCATCTTCATTCTCCTGGCGTCACTTTTTGTGTCGCTCACCATGATTCCGTTATTCGCCTCACTATTTTTGCGCCGTCGCAGTACGACGCGCTTTGAGCAGGCGCAGGTAGCATACGCACATCAGTTTGAGAGCTGGTACCGTAGTAAGCTTGCAGCAATACTTGGCAACAACGCTGCTGAACGCAAATTTATGTGGGGTATTCGTATTGCGCTTATCCTTGCTCTCATGCTCCCGGTTATTGGTGCGGTTAAAGTTGTATTCTTCGAACAAGGTGACGTTGATTACATTTTTGTCGAAATTGAGTACCCCGAAGGTACTACCAAGGAAGTGACTGACATTGCAGTGCGTCGCGTCGAAGAGGTCTTGTACACTGAGACTGACGTTGAGTCATTTAGTGTGACTGTCGGTAGCGGTAGCCAGTTTGGTAGCGCGGGTAGTGGTGAGAAGTTTGCTAATATCTTTGTGAATCTTACCGAAGATCGTGAACGTACAAGTACCGAGGTAATCGCCGTCCTACGTGAGAAACTCGCACCCATGCGTGATGTGAAGGTTACCGTAAATCAACCAAGTGATGGCCCTCCGACTGGTGCACCAATTGTCGTGAAGTTCTTGGGAGAAGACCTTAATGAAATTACTCGCTTAGCGCAGCAGTCAGCTGAGCTCATTCGTTCAGTACCAAACACAACCAACATTGAAACGAGTACCAACAATAACAACACTGAGTTTGTACTGACACTTAATCGCGAAAAAGCCGCAGCGCTTGGGGTGAGTCCGCTCGCTGTATCGCAGCTGGCTCGAACTGCTGTCTTTGGGGCTGACGCGACTTCGATTACAACACTTGAAGATGATATCGACGTCGTGGTACGACTCAATCTTACTCAGCGTGACGCAGTCGCTAGCGATGCGACAAATGTCTCTTCTATTGACGACCTTGGTCGCATCCAGGTGCCAACCACAGCTGGCCAAGTGCCGCTCTCCTCACTCGTCGATATCAGTCTCCGTGAATCGAGCTCTGTAATCAATCATGAAGATGGGCAACGTGTAGTGTCAGTTACCAGTAACGTAACAGCTGAAGGTAATGCGCGTGAAATACAAGCCGAGGTGCTTGAGCGTATCAACCGTGAACTTACTATTCCAGCAGGTGTAACGGTAAGTTCTGGTGGCGGTGAAGCTGAAGAATCGAGCCAGGCGTTTACCGAGATGTTCTTGGCGCTTATTGTGGGCGCACTGCTCATGGTAGCCATCTTGGTACTTGAATTCAACTCGTACCTCCACACGCGCTACGTGCTTTCGATTCTCCCCTACTCACTTATTGGTATTATGGTGGGCTTAGCAGTTACGCAGAACCCACTGTCGTTCCCGTCTATCATGGGATTCATCGCCCTTTCCGGAATTGTGGTCAATAACTCCATCCTCTTGATTGATATGATGAACCGGCAGCGCCTTGCTGAGCCGTTGAAGCCAATTCGCGATGTGGTGATTGATGCGTCAGTCAGTCGTCTCCGCCCGATTCTCCTCACGACACTGACAACCGTGATTGGTATGATTCCGCTTACACTCGCTGGCGATCTCTGGGCACCACTGGCGTACGCAGTGATGTTTGGTCTCGCTTTCTCGGTAGTGATTACGCTCGTCTTGATACCGATTGTGTACAACCGAAAGCCAGGGACAGTGACGCAAGATATTCACTAGGCAGGATAATATTAAATATTTAAAATTAAATAGAAAAAAGAAAGGAAAGGAAAATTAAAACCGCTGAAGCTTAGGCTTCAGCGGTTTTACTGTATCGAGTCAGTAATCTGGTGCTATACAGATGGCTCAGGTTCAGGTGTTGTTGGTTCCAGCTCTGGTTCGGCTGGCGGTTCTTCAGGTGCTGGTTCAGTCGGTGGTGTCTCTGCTTCAGGTGTTGGTTCCGGCTCCGGAGCTGGTGGGGTTTCAGGTTCTGGAACTGGATCGATTGGCGGTTCTGGCTCAGGTTCAGGTTCTGGAACTGGATCAATCGGTGGCTCAGGTTCAGGTTCTGGTACTACCGGCGTTTGCTCCCCTACCATTTCACGGAATTGCTCCTCGGTCACACAGACCTCACCTACACAGAGGAGATCTGTCTTAAGCCCGGCCACGGTAAGTATGCCGTCGACGAAGTTCTGTGCCAGTGTACTCAGCCGCTCCCATACACTCGGTGTCTCCTGGTCAAAGAGACTGGCAAATGAAGAGGTGGCGGTGGTGGTACCGTTGGTCAAGAGTGCATCGAGGTCAAACTTAAACTGCTGCGTAGCCGCAAGCTGGAGGTAGGCTAGGTAACCGTACCGTACGCGCAAGAAGCCGTCCTCCCCTTCTTCAACGAGCATTGGGGCTACTTCCTCTACCTCCTGCGCGATAAAGCCGTAACTGTACTTTCCAGGAGCGTCGTTCCATTCAAAGGTACGCATCTGGAGACCAGTGAGCTGCGCAAGTGGGTTATCACCAAAGGTGAGGTCTTCAATACTATTCTTCAAACGTTCATCTGAGGTACAGGTACCGAGGTTGGTGGCGTCGTAGTAGAGACAGCTCCAGCGCAGGGCGGTTGAGCCGAGGTTCTGTGTGTTGTCAGTTCCTGGAGTAATGTGGCCAGCACCAGTGATGATGAGACGGTCGTTGGTACCAAGCGCGGTTGAAGAAGAAATCTTGAAGACCGCACCAGCAGAGTCGTCGACACCCATTGTCCACTTTTCAGCTGCGCCGGAGACGGTACTGAACTCTATTGCGGCGTCGTTACCGCTTCGGAAGATAGACAGCATCTGGTTAGGGGTTGTGGTACCGAGACCCATACGGCCTGACTGTACAATCAGTGATGTATGCGTACCCCCACTTAAGAGAGTGGACGATGCGGTGCCGGTAACAGTTAGTGATCCTGACATTTGCGTATTCTGCCCGACATTAAGGGCACCACTGAAAAATCCAGAATTACCAACGAAAAGGTCAGTCTCTACCGAAAGATCAGTGGCACCAAGTGTGCCAGCGAATACAGATGAAAAGACTGAACTATTGATGTCTATTGCTACCAAACCAGTGGTGTCATCTGAGATGTAGGCATACCCACCCGAAATTACGACTTCCCATGCGAAACCGCTGGTGTTGTACGTTGCAACAAGTAGCGGCGCTGTCCGGCTTGTTACATCAATTACATGTAGCCCTGACTCACGATCTGCTATATATACGTAGTTTCCAGCCATAGTAATATCAGAAGCATTTCCTGTTGTATTGTATGAACCAACGAGTGACATACTTGCTGGATTACTTACATCAATAATCTGCAGGCCTGCATCATAGTCTGCTACATAGGCATAGCGTCCAGCTACTACCGTACTGTATGCAGAGCCTGTGGTGTTATAAGTACTAACCAACGTAGGTGTTGCTGGATTAGAAATATCGAATATTGAGAGTCCGGAAACTCCGTCAGCCACGTAGGCGTACCGACCAACAATTGTGATTCCTGTTGCCGACCCAGTTGTATCGTAGGTTGACACAAGTGTTGGGTTGGCTGGGTTTGAGATGTCTAGAATAACAATGCCTGAAGTAGCGTCACCAACGTACGCGTACCTACCGGCAACTGCCACTGTAAATGCAGCACCAGCTGTGTTGTATGTACCAACCAGTGTAGGACTATTTGGATTAGAAACATCAACAATCTGTAAGCCAGAGGTGTTATCTGCCACATACGCGTATCGTCCTGCCACCGCAACGCCATACGCATTGCCTGCGGTGTTGTAGGTGCCTTCGAGTGTCTGACTGGCGGGGTTAGAGACATCAATAATATGCAACCCAGAAGTGTCGTCAGCGACGTAGGCGTAGCGACCTGATAGTGCTACGCCATAAGCTGTTCCACTGGTGTTATAGCTCCCCGCAAGTGTTGGGTTACTTGGGCGGTTTGCTGTAATTCCACCGCCAGACACGGTCAGTAGTGAGGTTGGACTGGTGGTGCCGATACCTACCCAGGTAGATTCTTCAGCTGTATAAAGTGTTGATGGTGCAAACATTTCGTACTCGTAGATGTTATCTCCATCCTGTCCGATTACATAAAGTGTATTGCCTGTGTCATTAAACAACATACTGACAGGAAGAGTATCCTGGCCACTAACCGAAAGGGTTGTACCACTAAACGAGGCTGTGCCAATATCGTATGCAGTAGCAAGGGTGTACACGTTGACGTCCATTCCAGCAAACCCTAAAACGAAGAGCTTAGTACCATCGCCATTGTATGCCATTGCCCGTGGTGATGTTTCCTGTGAACTAACATCAAGCGCAATAGCTGAGTAACTTGCGGTACTGAGGTCATATGGTGTTGAGAGTGTGTACGTATGGATTTCATCTGGGGTTGAGCCGAGCATAAATAGCTTAGTTCCGTCACTGTTGTAGAGCATGCCCGATGGGAAGCCTTGCCTGACGCTAACACTGAGCACTATGCTATCAAAGACTGCGGTACTGATGTCGTACGGAACGGAGAGGTTGTAGGCATTAACATCATCACCAACGCTACCAGATATGTAGAGTACCGTTCCATCATCATTGAAAAGCATGTCTGTTGCTTCTGCCTCCTGTCCTCCCACAGTAAAGGCAATTGAATCAAAAGTAGCTGTACCTATGTTGTATGGGGTAGATAGATTGTACGCATTAATCTCGTCGCCAATCTGGCCGAGTACATAAAGGACTGTTCCGTCATTATTGAACTCCATGTCAAAAGGTGCAATGTCTTGCCCGCCGATTGAGAGGGCTACACCTACGTAGCTTGCAATCGATGTGTCATAAGCAGCTGTAGAGGCATTATATGTAAGCTGCCCACCAAGTGAACCCCAGGATCCGCCAGAGTCTCTATACTCAAGGTTGCCGCTGTTGTAACGGATGCCATACCCAGTAGCACCTGAGGTGGTACCGAAGGAAAGGTACCGCGTGTTGCCTGCGAGTAGCACATCACCAGTTGTAGTGAATTGCGCTGTCTGTACGGAGGTTGTACCTATTGCAACATTACCATTAGTAAATAGTGATAGCGCTTCCGTTCCGGACTGTAATGCAGCACTGGTAAACGCCAATCGCCCATTCGCACCATTAAAGATACTCCAGGTACTCGTACCTACATTGAGCGTCTCAGCCCACAGGTTCTTAAAGCGAGCAGTTGAAGAACCAAGGTCGTAGGTCAAGGTAGTGCGCGGGAGGATGTTTCCAGCAATGCGCATATTGCCAGAAACAGTCAACACCTCGGTTGGAGTTGAGGTGCCAATACCAACATTCCCAGTAGCACCTACGTAAATCCCCTCATCTCCCCCATCCCCCGAGAGGTAGTTTGAACCAAGGGCGATATTGGCGACACTACCACTCATAGTCAGGGTTCCGGTGGCGGTAAGTGCACTAAAGGTGGCGGTACCAGAGAAAGCTGGGTTACCTGAAAGTACGTACCGACCCGTACCGGTTTCATCGGTCATGATAGCTGCCAATTCTGCAGAGGTATCGATGCTTGTTGAGGTAATGCCGGTACCACCAAGGCCAAGGGTTGAGGTGGCCACCCACTGGGTTCCGGAGCCAGTGGACTGGAGTACCATACCGTTGGTACCAGCACTGTTGTTGCGGTCACGGAAGGCGCCAGTCAAGCGCATGGTGCCTTGCACAGAAAGTGTGTTTGCTGGGGTTGAGGTACCGATACCAACATTACCACCATCCAGGATAGTAAAGACTTCAGTTGCGCCATCGAAGAAGTTAACGATGTCGGCGGTTGCGTCTTGTTGAACACGAAGTGCTACGGCACCAGAAGCAGCAGCGTTGTCGTTGATGATGTCAACGATTGAACGAGCTGAAGTGTTAGCACTATTGCTATAGGCACGGAAAAGAGTTCCTGTGGTGAGTGAGTCGGCGGTGATTGCGAGTGCGTTCGTGGTGGCTGCGGTGGTAGTGATGGCAATCTCTCCAAGCGTACCAAAGGAAAGACCTTCAGTTCCACCGTCATTACTGAGGTAGTTTGACCCGAGAGCTAGGTTCGCGCCACTGAGCGACAAAATATCGGTAGCCGTGTCTGTGAGTGTGATGTCACCCGCGTCGAAGTTGATGACACCACCCGAAGCCAAGAACAGGTCTGAGAACGCAGTCCCCGATGCACCGAGCGCCAGACCATCGTTCGCTCCAGGTTGCAGGTTGGTACCGTTGAGACGAAGCTCGAGTGCACCGGCATTATAGAAATCAAAAACTGAGTTTGAAACGAGGTTAAGCGTGTTTGAGGTCACACTGAAACCGTAGGTAGTACTAAAGAGCGCCAGGTGACGGGTGACGGTGGTAGCAGCACCAGCCACGGTTGAGCCAAGGGTGATACCGTTGTCAAAGCTGTACCCAGAAGCACCAGCTCCGGTTAATGAGAGGGTATCTGCACTATGGGTCATGAGTACGTCACCTGCATTGAAGTTCACGACTCCCCCACTAGCGAGGAAGAGATCACTAAACGCCGTCCCCGACACACCAAGGCTCGCTCCATCGTTGGCTGACGGAATAATCGCTCCACCACCGGTTAGGACCAGCTGCTCTGAAGCGTTGACTGAAATTGAAACATCAGTTCCTGCTGGAGACGCTTCCCAGGCAATGAGCTCGGCGTTGGCGAGGCGAACGATACCGGCGTCAGCTATATCAGCGCCGTTGCTGGCGAAGATTGGGCTGGTGACGGAGGTACTCAAGGTAGCTGCACCGGTAACGTTCATGGTACCGGATACGGTGAGGGTTTGCGTCGGGGACGCGGTACCGATACCCACCCGCCCGGCTCCGTCAATCACGAAGCGGTCGTTGGTACCCAAAGCCGTTGAAGAGG
>CAYRMU010000026.1:0-12019 GCA_964425655.1 uncultured Candidatus Saccharibacteria bacterium
GGTCGAAAAGTCGCGTGGGTTGTAGTAGCTGACCTCAATCTTTTTACCCCGCACCTTTGCCCCCTTCCCCTTCTCCGTTTTTTGGGCGCGACCTAATACGCTCGCGCTCGTATACGCTTCGCAAACTTCAGGGAAAATGGTTATGACATGGAAATGCATAGGTAACTAACTTAGACGAGTATATTCAAAGAGAGGTTTTTTTCTATTACGTAATAGTGCCATAACAATCGCAGATAGAGCAATTAGAAAGGCTATGTACGTACGCACCAGCGGCTCACCTCCATACTCAAAACAGACGAGCACAATTATGACAGAGAGTGCAGCAGCCGGAACCTGGAATATAAAGAGGTGTGACCCAACAAATTGTATCTGATCAAGCAAACCTTGAAGTCCAGAGACAAAACGCTGCATGAGTACCGCAATAAAACTTCTCAATACAAAGAGGAAGATGGTCAGTAGGTATGCGCCTGCGCTCATAAGGGAATCTCCATGAAATACAAACATAAGTGCAGTGAACGGTAGGATAGTAATGAGGGCAAATAGGCTATAGCCGAGCATTTTTCCCACCGTAATCACCCAATTTGATAGACTTCGTTGCGTCAGGCGTTTTTCGCACTCATACACTATAGCTGCAAAGAAGAACCACCAGACGGTCGAGCCAAAGTACAACAGCGCCATCATGACAGCGCTCTCAATGCTCACCGGCACCAAACCTACCAATGCTAGAACGAGCATTAGTTCTGGAAGAACGAGCAGTGCAAAACGCATATAGTATTGAAGTTTATTGGTGCATTAGTACTACGTATACATTCAGATGAAGTATAGGAAAAGCCTAGCACAGGTAGACATAAATGAAAAAGGTAATAGCGCAATTCACAGTAACAAAACCTTTCAATCGATTGAACGGTTTTGTTGGGAGCTTTTACAACACAAATGACCAGGACATTTAGTCATGGTCTTTTTGTTTCTTTAGATTTATAGGTTCCACAAAGTATCAATCAAGTATAGAGCGAGGAGTCTAGACAAAAAGCGTGCGACCGGGACAAGAGTCCAGGAAGCACGCTTTTATGTCGTATCGACAAAGCTATAGGCCGATTTATATCTTGAGGTCGTCGATGGCCTCATCGAGTGACTTAGTAGTCGCCATTGGTACATCAGCTGCTTCAGGTTCCATGGCAGCGGTCATGTCGGCAGCCATACCTTTGCCACCAACTGGTTCGTTGATCTTAAGGTTTACGCGAGCGTCGTTCTTCATACCAACGACACGAAGAAGCGTGCGGATAGCTTTAGCGGTGTTGCCTGACCGACCGATGATTTTGCCCATATCTTCGGCATGTACATCGAGGGTAAGCAGAACACCCATTTCATCTACGGTGCGATTAATCTTGACGTCATCCGGATGATCGACGAGTGCTTTCACGACTGTCTCTAAGAATTGGTGATCTCCTTGCATATACGTACGGGGTTTGCAGATTGCAGATTACTTCATTAAAGCTTCCATCACACACATGTAATGAATGCTATCTCCTATAGTACGAGAGCTTTGTAGGCACGTCAACGGCCGCACGTGCAAAGCACGTGCGGCCGTTGTGGAAAATATCTGCTATTACGCAGCTTCTTCCTTCTTTTCCTCTACAGCTTCAGCTGGAGTTTCCTCTGCTGCTACTTCAGTAGACGCTTCGGCTTCTGCCTTAGCCGCTTCTTCGGCTGCAGCAGCTGCTTCAGCTGCATCTTTCGCTGCCTTTTCGGCTGCGAGGCGTTCCTCTTCAGCCCGCTTCAATGCTTCTTCGTCTACAATAGGAGATTTCTTAGGGAGAACGTTCTTCTTTCGCCCCTCAACCACTTTTTGTCCGACGAGAATGTTGTACACGGTATCTGAAGGCTGTACACCCTTTGATAACCACGCTGCTGCCTCAGTTTTATCAATCTGCACGTGATTCATTTTTGGGTTATAAGACCCCAAAATTGCAATGTGCTTATTGCTCTTTGGCCCAGTGCGCTTATCGACGACCACAATTCGGAATGACGGATCATTCTTGCGGCCCACTCGTTGTAATCTCATCATTAACATGACGGCAGAACAATACTATACAAGCCATATTTTGGCAATGGGTACAGAAAAACCCGCGGAACCTAGTTCCGCGGGTAGCCGCCTAAACAACAGAAAAGACCGGAGACAACGGATGCCGCTCAATCCGATGATCAAGGATACCAAGTGAGGTGCCTTTATTCGGAGGAATCAGCCGCTCCCTGAGTTTACCCTTGAGCTCGCACTCCACCCGAAACTGATGGCTGTCGTCGGTCACGAGCCCGAGAAACCACTCGACGGCACTACTGACACGTCGCTCGTCGTCACGGTACATCGAGTGCACAATAATTAGCATTCGCCGCATACTCACTCTCCTCAAATACACCTCTGCTGCCCTGTACCGTACAGTAGCTTTTTCACTTCGTCAATGCTACTATTCGGCCATAAATATGACTGATAAAGAAACAACATTTGAAGGACCGATTATGGTGCGAGGTAAAGGAGTCGGATTCTTCCGCATCCCCGACGCACCCGATACTGCCGAGGACGTCGTTATTGCGACAACTGACCTCAACTTTGCGCTCGATGGTGACATTGTCAAAATTGAATTGAAAGCGGCCGTAGCTGGTGAACGGCAGGCTGGTGTCGTCCGTGAAGTGATTAAGCCTGCTCGTACCGAGTTTGTTGGTACGGTAAAACCGGCGGGGGCGGGAAAGCCAATGCGCTACCTCCAGCCCGATAACTACCGTATCCACGTCCGTCCGCAACTCCCAACTGCAACAGCAAATGACGAAGGAATGAAGGTGGTCGTGAAAATCACTTCCTGGACTTCCCCGCACCTCGACCCGGTCGCAGAAATTACCGAAACCATCGGTCGCGCTGGCGATCATGAAACTGAAATGCAAGCGATTATTCGCTCAGGTGGTTTTTCTGAGAACTTCCCCGAAGAAATTGCTAAGGCAGCCAACGACGTCTACGAAGCGCGTGAACAAATCTTTGCTGATGCGGTAGCAGAAACACAAAAGGAAGGCGGCAAGCGCCGGGATATGCGTGACCGCATCACCATGACCATTGACCCAGTTGACGCCAAAGACTTCGACGACGCCCTTTCCTTTATGCGGCTCCCAAACGGCAACGTAGAAATCGGTATTCACATTGCCGATGTGTCGCACTACGTGCGTGAAGGCGAACCAATGGATAAAGAAGCGCAAGAACGTGGTACCTCCATCTACCTCGTTGACCGCGTTATTCCAATGCTTCCTGAAGTACTGAGTAATGACCTCTGCTCCCTTCGCCCTAACGAGGACCGCCTCGCCTTTTCAGCCGTCTTTGAAATGGACCCGCAGGCAGGCGTGATTGCTGAGTGGTACGGGCAGACCATCATTCACTCGAACCGGCGCTTTAGCTACGAAGAGGCACAGGGAGTACTCGACACACAGTCAGGAGATAACCTCGAAGAGCTGAATGAAATGATGCGCCTCGGTCGCCTCTTGCGCCACCGCCGCTACAAAGATGGCGCGATTGCCTTCGAGCAACCAGAAGTGAAGTTTGTGCTCGACGAAAACAAGAAGCCAATCAAGGTCATCGCCAAAGTACGCACTGAAACGATGCTCATGATTGAGGACTTCATGCTCCTCGCAAACCAGCGCGTGTCTGAGTACATCTATAAGCTCTCAAAGGATACCGGGAAAGACCTAGCGTTTATCTACCGCATCCACGACGTGCCTGATCCTGAGCGTATCGAAGAGCTCGCCATTTTCCTCCATGCACTGGGGTACGAGTTTGAAACGCACAAAGGTGTCGTCAATGCTAAGAACATCAACAAGCTCCTCAAAGAGGTTGAGGGTACGCCGGAGGAGGGACTTATTAAGACAGCTACCATTCGCTCAATGGCCAAAGCGATTTACTCCACCAAGAACATCGGTCACTTCGGCCTTGCGTTTAAGTACTACACCCACTTCACCTCGCCGATTCGCCGCTACCCAGACCTCATGGCGCACCGCATGCTCCGCAAGCACCTGGACCGCTCGCCGATTGGTCACACCGAAATGGCGAAGTACGAGAAGCTCGCGGTACAAAGCTCTGAACGAGAAATGTACGCCGTGAAGTCAGAACGTGACTCAATTAAGTTTAAGCAGGTAGAGTACATGCAAGACAAGGTTGGCCAAGAGTTCGATGGCATCGTCTCTGGCGTTTCTGACTGGGGTATCTACGTTGAAGAAAAAGAATCACGTGCGGAAGGCATGGTGCGACTCTCAGCCATTCGCGGTGACTACTTCCAGCATGAGTCGAGCAAGTACCGCGTAAAGGGTGACCGTACCGGGCAAACCTACTCGCTCGGACAAGCCGTTCGCATCAAGCTGGTGCGCGCTGACTTAGAAGAACGACAACTCGATTTCACCCTCGTAAAGTAACTAGAAAAAAGCGGCGCCCTGGGGCGCCGCTTTTTAATCTAGTGCTGCTACTCGTGATTCATGCAGTGAAGACCCACTAGTTAGGAGTGGCGCTACCGCATAAATTTTTTGCACGTAGGTACTCGCTTCACTACGATAGTCTTGCAGCTGTGACAATTCAGAAGTCGCCGCCCACGCGGTCATTTCGTGAAAGAGATCGTACCCATTCACTCCCCCTGTTTTCATATGGGCAAAGAACGGTTTACTCTGCGCAAACGCGACAATCACCTCGCCCATCCCCTGCTCGCCCGTGTTGTAGGCATTAAGAAGGCATGGCACCAGAAAATACTGTTCAAATTCTTCCTGGCTCGGGAACATGGCTTTAATATCTTCGAGGTAGTTTCTTCCTTGGTAATTCTCATCTTCGTAGCACCAGTACTGTACGCGGTCGTACATTTTTGAAAATAATTCGCCTGCGGCTGCCACCTGTTCAGCAAAAGGTAGTTCTTTACCATCGGTAAACGCTGCCCGTTTTAGTTCTTTCTGCCAAGTACCTGGCATAAACTGAAATGACCCTTTAGCGCCAACCTTGCTCTCCACTTCGTTGTCGTACCCCGACTCAACAGCAACCAGGCCTGGCAAGAGTTCCCGTAAGGCAGTCGTGACAACCGGCGCTTTTTCTAGGTTGCCGGAAAAAGCAACGTGGCTTTGAATGTACTCCACTCGATTCTCACCATTTGACCCCCCAAAATCTTTAGTAATGAAGTACTGAACGATATCCAGTTTGGTACGAATCGAACCTGCTTCAATACCAGCAATCAGTTCAGGCTCATCATCTTGCTTCAGTGCTGCGAGAAACTCGGCAGTCACGTGCTGCTGGTTTAGTTCTGCAGCCGATACCCCATACTCTGCTGCATGGAGCCCCTTCACGTACTCCGTCCACTCAGGCGGAATACTTTCGACTACGTAATCCGTATCGGCTTCGTTACGTTTCGCTGGCGTTAGCTTATAAAAAAACGGCTCCTCAACTCCGTCTTTATTAATTCGTGTCCCCCGCTCTACCACAAAATCTTGAAACGGGACGGCTGGACCGACTATGCTAGCATCGTCTGCAGTAAAGAAAACGGATGCTCGATCAAGCGTTTGGAGTGCAGTATATTTCTCCACGCTCCTGAGAAAGGCCTCTGACTGAACTGGATTTTTTTCACCGTCTTCTGGGGTAACATCCTGCACACCTTCACTATGCGCGTCATCGTCTGGCCAATTTTTGGCAATGCTTGGGGCCGCGAGTAGCGTTGCAGCACTAGCAAATAAGGCTGTCCCAAAACCACGCCGAGTCATTCCTTTAACTGGCTGAGGTTTATGGGGTGGCGTATTAATATTCCGTAATGGGTTTCCCTCCATCTCTCCATTCTACCTGAAAGATTTTCAAATGTCGGCCGTCTTCACTTGTATAAGTATGAAAAAAATGCAAAACGAAAAATGCAAAATGCAAAATAGAACATCCTCAATGCATCTTTTTTCTGCCACACTTTCACGCCTTATGCGCGCCAGACACCAGCTTCGATTGAGCCGCGGCGGTGGTGTCGGACGAGCATACTCCTACTACATCAGAAACTACTAATGGCGCACCCTGCAGTCTTTGCTTGTGTGAGCGAAGTATTTCAACGGGCAACACATAGTGTCGCCCGTCTATATTGACATATAAACGGTGTATGGCATTATAAAAATAGAAAGGAGGCACAGATGTCAGTCCCTGATCTTTGGCACAACGACCACGACCCCAGTCCTCCCGGACCGGAAGAGACTATCTGGCTGCTCCTCATTAAGGCCCGACTTGGCTCTGGAGCAGGCTACGATGAGCTCAAAGAGTACCTGCAAGCCGTGAAGCTCTACGGCGAAGCAGTACTCGAGAGCGCCAAGTTCATCAAAGGCCGCAAAGTGCTTCAAATCAGAGTTCGAAGTTTCAAGCATGATCCCGAAGCGTTTAATTGGGTCTTCACGCGAGAACTCGAAACCTGGCCCGAACTTGAAATCATCGAAAGCAGGGAGGAAGGAACATGTCAGGCACATACCTGATCACGAGCCCGCGCAGAGAAACTACTTTCACATGTAGCTGCGCGGGCTTTTCTCATGTTTTTTCATATATAAAAAAGGACCGATACAGTAACCGGCCCTTCAACTCAACCATTGCGACGAATAACTTTCATTTCTTTGACGGCAAGAGCAATGGTGCGTCCGAGGAAACCTGCAAGCTCGGTGATTAACCACGGTGCAAGACGATGCCCTGCCGTAACCACCGCTTGCTGTCGAAGCTGCTCAGCCTTACTCAACCGCTTGAAGACCAACATAAGCCTGGTCTCATCGGTCATCTGGACGCGCTTGTAGTACCCTGCACCAGTTGTTGCATCACCTGAAAGCACTCCACCAAAGGTTTCGGTAAACCCAACATCTTCAAGGTTTTGCTTGAGCGCATAGTAGCAAGCTCCACCAAGATAGATGAACGTCACCGCAAACGAACTTAATTCGGGCTCATTAACCGAGTAGATGAACGAATTGATCGCTGACAGCATGTCTTTCACTGTTGCTGCTTCCGAAAAGAAAACGGTCACGTGATACTGAAACGGCTGACATGCAACCATAACGTATCCAAGCGGTTTATCCCCTGAAAGCACAATGGAAATGGTTGGCGCCGTGTCAGTTGCTCGTTGCCATTTTTCATATTCCCGCCTGAAGACAAACGCCACGTTGTAAGCTGGGTTATTCAGTTGGCAAATCGTGATCGGTACAAACGTAATCATTATCCTCCCCCTCGATGACTGCGCCTATCTACCGCAGAGCTTAGCAAAGCCTGTCGGTGTGTCAATGATTATTCAGCTGTACCAGTCCGACTAAGCGGAAATTCATAATAGTCACTAGAACGTTGAGAATAGTGCAACTTTTGAGAACGGAGAGCGTTTGATTTATGGTTCCAGGAATTTGCCCTAGGAAGGGGCAAATTCGGAACAAAATTCATAATAGTCGCTCCATCAAAGTACCATTTGTATTGCAAAAATACTGTCAGTAAGCGTTTGAGACGCGGATAATTTTTCTCGGAGGAAAAATTACTCGCGGAAATTCGCAATAGTCGCTTGCGCTCGTTTGCTCATTTCACTTCGCTACCGCTACCGCTTCCTCAAACTTAACCGACAAGAGTTTGGAGATTCCGTCGCCGCCCATTGTTACGCCATAGAGAATACCGGCACGACTCATCGTCTCGCGGTTATGGGTAATCAAGATGAGCTGTGAACGTTCTGCGAGAGCAGTAATCATGTCGCCATAGCGACGGCTGTTCGCTTCATCGAGCGCAGCGTCAGTTTCATCAAGAATAATAAAGAGCGGCGGATTAACCTGACTCATCGCAAAAATAAGTGCAATTGAGGTAAGTGCTCGCTCCCCACCTGAGAGCATCTCGAGGCCACGCACGCGTTTATTTGGAAGCTTCACATCAAGCTCAACCCCTTCTTCCGCCTCCTCATCGTCTGCCTCATCGTCAACATCAATTTCTTCGCCAAACTCATTGATATCTTTCTTTGTCACCTTAATTTTTGGCTTCACGCGGACGAGCTTCGCTTCCCCACCACCAAACATCAGGGCAAAGAAACGATTGAACTCAGCGCCAATCTTATCGATACCAGCCACGAATCGCTCATTGAGCTGCACGCTGAGCTCACGAATTAATTCTTGAAGTTTTACCACTGAGGCTTCGAGGTCGGTAATTTCTCGTTCCAAAAACTCATCACGCTCTTTTACTTCTTTGTACTCTTTTTCAATATCATCATTGACGCCACCCAATTCCTCGAGGCGAATTTTCATTTTCTCGAGCTCTCGTCGTCGCTCGCGTTGCTTGTCACGTGACTCTTCAATTATCGCTGCAGGTAGCACCTCCACTCCATCACGCACAATTGAAAACGTGAAGTACGACGCTGCTCCGCGGCCAATGAGTGACACCGCTTCCTGCAGCTCACGCTTAAATTCATCGCGATCACGCTCAAGAACGCGCAACTCACCATCAATGCGAGCCAACTCATTTTCACAGTCTCGCTGCTCACCGACAATTCGAAATACCTCACGCTCAGCTTCGCGATTTTCCTGACTTTCAGCTTCGATGGAACGCTTGAGGTCGTTGTATGCCGCAGTTGCGGTGGTTTCTTCACTCGCTTTCTCTTCAATTTCTCGAGCAATTTTTTGCAGCGCCGTTTTTGCCATCGCTATCTCCTGCTCTTCTTCACGAGTATCAATTGCTTCGCTGCCACCAACCTTTTCAATAAATGTGCGAACGATGTGGACGACATTACTGAGCGCACGTCTAAGTTGCGATACATCTTCAGCGACAACTGCCTGCTCCACATCCTGCTCTATGGTTGCGAGGAGTTTCTTTACATCCGCGGCGGGAATCGGTGCCTCGTGACCAGCGGCTGCTTTCGCCTTCATGTCGGCAATTCGCCGTTCAAGGTAGCTCACCTGCCCTTCGTACTGACCACTCTGTCGCAGTAACTGCTGTCGCTCAGCGCGCGTGCGGGTCAGTGTACTCTCAAGTGCTAGGAGCTCATCACGCTTCACGTCATGGGTCTGCTTTGCGAGCACCTCCTTGGCTTCAGCGAGCTTTTCATGAAGCTGTTCAAGCTGCGATACGAGCGGTCGGCGGAGTGCTGTCAGTCGATCAGAATGGTAGGCCAGGTACGTATCCTCACGCTTGAGGTATTCACTGTAAAAGGTGGTGAGCTCGTTACGGAGCTCGATTGAGCGCTCAATCTTCTTCACCTGCTTTTCGAGAAACTTCAGGTGCGGCGCCACCTCACGACGAAGTGACTGAACTCGCTCAATATTTTCGGCGGTTTTCTTTAACTTCTTCTCCGCCTCAACCTTCTTGAATTGGTACATCTTGAGTCCAAGAGCATCCTCAATCATCTCGCGCCGCTCCTTACCTGAGGCAGAAAGAATACGGTCTGCTTCACCCTGGGAAATAATATGGTGTCCGGTTGGACCAATATTGGCAGCCGACAAAAGCTCCTGCACATCTTTAAGGCGTACCTTGGAGCCATTGATAGCGTACTCATTGACGCCATCTCGGTTGACTGAGCGCTCCACTTCAATTTCATCGAAGTCCATGGGGAACACGCGCTTCGTATTATCGAGAAGAATGGTCACCGTAGCGCGATTGCCTCGCGAAGTCGTATGCGAACCATTAAAAATCATATCCTCACCCTTCTTTCCCCGGAGCGATTTTAAGGACTGTTCACCAAGCACGAACCGAAACGACTCAGCTACGTTACTCTTGCCAGAGCCGTTCGGCCCAACAATTGCCGTAATCGGCGCACTGAATTCAAGCTCGCCTTTTTTAGCGAACGACTTGAAGCCATTAATGCTGAGGTGTTTCAGGTACATTCCGTTAAAAGCTACGGCGCATCTACACAATAATCATCATTTGTCCCTTCGAGCAAATTCGCACAAATTTCGCCTGTGGTAGCGTTGTATCGATAGTAGTAGGAAGCTCCAGTCGTCCCGTTGTGACGAGGATCTTCAATGACGCCAATGTAGTTCTGTACAACTGCATTGATACTGTTTGCAGTAGTTCCACAGGTCCTACAAATATTTCCCGAAGTGGGATTGCTCGGATTATTTTGCTGATGCAGCTTGATGGCAAGCTGGATCTGCGCTAAATCTGATTCGCGAACCTTATCGCGAGCGTTGGCTCGTGCCTGTGACATATTGGTTACCACCACTGCGGTCAAGAGGCCAATAATAGCCATGACAACGATAATTTCTACTAAGGTAAACCCGCGTTCGGTGTGCATGATGCGCCTATACATATCGCTCATTGTAGCATCACACGGGGGCGAAAAGGCTATGCCTTTTCGCCCCCGTGTGCATTAAATACCCAATCTACGCCCACCCCTTCACGACCATCGCAGCTTCGGCAGCCTGCTGCTCAGCCTCTTGCTTTGCCCGACCTTTGCCTTCGGCAACAAAATCCTTGCCAATGTAAACACCAACCGTAAAAACCCGATCGTGGTCTGGCCCTTCCTGACTTAAGGTCTGGTACGTTGGAGTCACACTATGGTGCTCCTGTGCAAGTTCCTGGAACCGACTCTTTGCATCTTGCCATAACCGCTTCTCCACAATGAGATCAGTCTTCGCAAACAAGTGCGCTGCGATAAAGTGCGCCGATGCTTCGTACCCCTGGTCAAGATATAGCGCTCCTACGAGTGCCTCAAACACGTTGGCCATAATGTACTGACGCGCTCGCCCCGTGTCCTTACTCTCCCCTTTTGACATCAACAAGTAGTCATTAATACCGAGTTTATTAGACGCATCAGCGAGCGAGTTTGTATTTACAATGGCTGCACGTACCGCCGTAAGTTCACCTTCTGGCTTCTCTGGGTACTTCTTAAAGAGAAAATCTGTCACGACGAGCTCTAAGACAGCGTCGCCGAGAAACTCTAAACGCTCGTTATGGTCTTGGCTCGCGTCACGATTCTCGTTGAGGTACGACCGGTGGGTCATGGCACTCACGAGGTGCATCTTATCGGTAAAAGTATACCCGAGTATTTTCTCTAGTTTCGGCACGTCCACTTGGTCTTCAAATCCATCCACCATAAAATAATTGAGATAAATAATGCGAACGACGGTATGCAATGGAATAAACCGTGGGTAGTGCCACAGGCCCTTTCATCGGATGCCGTCACCACAGGTGACAGCTATCGTCGTGCTACCAACATAGTGACAGCTTTAGTCACAATTGGCAATATGTCCTCGTAAAAGTTAAGGTCGAGGATATCGGCGACCTTAAACCACTGCGCATCATCAAGACCACCTTTCTTTTCGAGGGCGAGCTCTTTATAAGGCGCCTTAGCCAAGAAGTACGTCACCTGCTTGCGTACCTTACCAAGCTCTGGGTGCGACGCTACATACTCGTTGTGCCCAAGCTCTGCTTCAAGGACCACATTGAGACCTATTTCTTCTCGAAGTGCACGAACTGCCCCATTTTCAACTGTCTCTTCTTCAGCAATCTTTGACTTTGAAAGCGTCCAGTGCCCAAAAATGTCGTGCACCAAGGCAAAGTACATCACACCATCCTGCTCCGCATAAACCACGGCGCCTGAGAGGCGTTGCACAGGCATTTGATCGAACGGAATATTCTTCTTTGCCTTGCGACCCTGTTCTTCTTTACCAGGTTCACCGATTTCTTTGTAGACAGCACCGAGTACACCGTTTACAAACCGACTACTATTTTCGCCACCAAACTGCTTTGCAAGCTCAATCGCTTCGTTGATGGCCACTTTTGCTGGTACTTCTTTGCGGTCTGCAAAGAGGAGCTCAAAGAGTCCGAGCCGGAGTATATTACGATCAACAGGAGAGATGCGGTCGATTGGCCACTCTGGGGCAGCCTTTTCGATGACCTGGTCGAGCTCGGGTTGCTTACCCAAAACTCCATCGAGGAGTTTGGCCATAAAGGGAGTGTCCGTTTTGTTTTCGGCGAATTCTTCAACGTTGCGGTCAAGGACCGTACGGATCTCTTTTTTGTCGATAGCGTTAAGATCCCACTCAAAGAGTG
>CAYRMU010000027.1:0-12006 GCA_964425655.1 uncultured Candidatus Saccharibacteria bacterium
TGGCTATATTGATTCGCTTCGCTTTCAATATAGCTCAATCGGGCTTCGAATCCTCGCATCTGAGCGCAAATGGACAAGAGAGGAGTTTCGACCCTTACAGGGTCAGTACCCCAATTGGATATTTCTGTTCGCAAGCTCCAGAAATATCTCAATCGGGCTTCGAATCCTCTCTTCTCGCGCAAATACAGCAAAACCCAAACAAAGCTTAGGCTTTGTTTGGGTTTTGGTATTTGCGGAGAAGAGAGGATTCGAACCTCCGGGGGCGTGAACCCCACTTCCTTAGCAAGGAAGCACGATAGACCACTCTGACACTTCTCCGTACCTATATAGGTGCGGGTAAGGATAGCAAATTACCATCAATTATACAAAATCACCTGGCCGTGAAATGGCTAGGTGATTTTGAGGCAATCGTACTGTATGTAGGAAGCTATAAAAGTGCAACTAGCGTATCACGCTTGCCACTGCCTTCACCAAGCCTGGTGTCATAACTGGGGGGATGACCATATCGGCGGTTGGCTTTTTGACCAAGCTCGCAATCTTCTTAGCGGCAGCTAACTTCATATCGTCGGTGATAGCGGTAACACCTCGATCGAGCGCACCTCGGAACACACCCGGGAACGCGAGCGAGTTATTAACCTGATTGGCGTAGTCTGAGCGACCGGTTGCTACGACCATGGCACCTGCCCGCTTCGCGTCTTCCGGCATAATTTCCGGAATTGGGTTGGCGAGCGCAAAGACAATCGCCTTCTCCGCCATCCGTTCAATATGCGCTGGTGCAATAGTACCTGGACCGGAAAGACCGACGAGTACATCAGCTCCGGTAATCACCGCCTGTACATCGCCCGATAGCTTCTCTGGGTTCGTGATGAGGGCCAACTCTTTTTTGTATCCACTTAAGTGCGGACGGCCAGTGTAAATCGCTCCCTTACTATCGGCGACAATGACGTTCGTAAGACCAGCCTTGAGGAGGAGTAAGGCAACGGCTCGCCCGGCAGCACCAGCGCCGACGATGACCACCTTCAAACTCTCAAGCTTCTTTTCGACCACCTTCGATGCATTGATGAGACCGGCGAGAACTACAATTGCTGTACCGTGTTGATCGTCGTGCATCACGGGAATATCGAGCATCGCCTTAAGTCGCTCTTCTACTTCAAAGCAAATCGGCGCAGCTATATCTTCGAGGTTAATCCCACCAAACGTTGGAGCGATAGCTTTGACCGCCGCCACAATTTCATCGGCAGTGTGCGCATCGAGCACAATTGGAAACGCATCGATACCTGCCATTTCTTTGAAAATTGCGCACTTCCCCTCCATCACCGGAAGCGCTGGGATAGGCCCGAGGTTACCCAAGCCCAAGACGGCTGAGCCATCGGAAACGACAGCCACAGTATTGCGCTTGAGGGTGTACTCGCGCGCGTCTTTGGGGTACTTAGCGAGGTGTGAGGAGACAGCGCCGACTCCCGGAGAGTACATCGTACTCCAGTCATCTTTGGTTTTGAGTTTTCCCTTACTCACCACTTCTAACTTCCCTTTCAATTTCTTGTGAAGCGCGAGTGCGAGCTTGTTATAGTCTTTTTTCTTTGGTGCTGCCATACGGAAAAATATTTATAGGTAGTAACAATGGCAAGTATACCACCTGAATTTTATATACTAATACCCGTCCTAACCAACCATTCCATACATCTCTCTGAATCTCGGCTGCAAAACTTCGCTTCAGCCTCATCATATCTCAATATGACTCGTCTTCCAGCTCGTCTTTCGCACGAGATTCAGAAAGATTTTATTATGAAAGCGTTTGTTAGGAAGGGTATAAAACAAAAGACTCTCGGACTTTTGTTCATCGAAATGATGAAGGAAAAGTAAGAGAGTCTGGGAAAAACTGCTTGGGTTTTCAAAAAATGAAGGTGAAGCATACACCAAAAGAACAAAGTCTTGGAACATCAGCGCTAGCTGAGCCAAATTGCGGGTCTCTGCCCTGTTTCGATCAAAGGTTGGTCTAAAGGACCATCCCTTTTACCTAAGGAAGAGCAGAAATCAAATTCGTAAAGAACAGGACTGCTACTAATTACTTTACGCTCATCGCTTCCGATGTCAAGCATTCAGGGTGACCGGTAGCCAAGGAAGCGAGCTTCCTTGGCTACCGGTCATTTACTCGTCCCTACCGCTTTCTTCACCCTCATCAGCTACACCAGGCAACGCGCGTTGCTCTACCACTTTTTCGTGAACGCAGGGAGCCGTTACCAGCAATGCAAACGGATCCCACAAGCTCGTCAGCGGGAGCGGTGTGTCAGGTGGCGCATCGGCAGCCCGGCCTTGTTGCCACGTCTTGATGGCAAGAATATCAAGTTCACGTTTTGCCATGTTGCACTCCTTTGTTTCCCCGGCGTACCACTCTAGCGCACCAGACGTCTCTTCTGCAAGATATAGTAAAACCCCGTCGGTGATTACAAGCGATAGTGTGCTCGTAATTCCGTGCGGGGTTGTGGCAGGGCGGCAATCGCCGCCCTGCTTCGTTGTTTAGCCAAGCACCGTGAAGGCGTCGGCCTTGACCTGCTCAATCCCGTCCTTGCGGACGCGGTAGAGTGCAAGCTCATTGCCGTGAAGAACGCCGCGCAGCGAGCCGGAGTTGAGGCCAGCGAGGCGGTGTGCCTGCAGGTCTTCGATCTTCTCGAAGCTCGGCACCTCATACGGTGCACCATCAAGGATGACGACCTTCGTCGCAACCGGTTCCGGCAGCCGCGAGGCAGCCGAATCAGTCACGGAGGACTCGAGCCCAACCGAGGCGACGAAGGATTTCTCCGGCGCCGAACCACGCTTGGTGCCCTTGAAGACGGTAAAGGCCTCCTTCGGGAAGAACTTTCCATCTTGCATCACGCCGAGGATAACCTTCGTCCGTGGGGGCAGCATCTGCCACTCTCCATCAACCACGTAGATCGCCTCGACGAACTTCCCACCCGCGTACACCCGAAGGTGTTTGCGTGCGAGAATCTCATCGACCTTGAGCTGACGCGCAGCTTGGCGCGCCTCGGCTTCCCTGGCCCGACATTCCACTTCTGCGCGGCGCTCCCGTTCAGCAAAATGCTTCACGAGAATCTCCTCAGTCGCCGTGTACGCGACCCCGTAGCCGAGCAGGTCAGCAACCTGACGCTTCAGCGCCAGCCGCACATCAAGTGCGACTTCCGTCTCGTGCTGAAGCAAGATCTCGGTCAGCGGCACGACGTGCACCACTTCGGGCGACCGGCCCTTCGTGGCATAGACGAGGAAGGTCTCAGCGCCCAGAGCGACCGAGAAGATGTGGCCCTGGAATCCATTCTGGACACGCTTGTCGTCGCGGTAGCCCCAGACTGGGGTACCGGCGGGCGCCGCCGCAATGGACCCAATGAGCCAGCGCGCACCTTCCGGCGCGGCCACCGGCAGAATCAAGTTGGCCAGGTAAAACTTCCCATCCAGTTTGATCGCCCATTGGTCAACGAGGCATTTCGGGTTGTCGGCCGCGCCTTTGAAACGGACTTCAAGGTCAACGCCCACGAAAAAATCGGAACGGGGTGTATTGGTCATGGGAAAGCCTCCTTGGCTTTATGTGAAAGAGCACCAATCGTGCCGTCTAATACAATAGCACATTATTATGAAAAAGTCAATGTCTTCCTCCTCGTAACTGTTTTATACATATAAAAAAGGTGGGTACTAGGTACCCACCTTGGTTCCGTCACGTCGCGCTTCGTACCGCTCAACTGATGCATCCCGAAGGTCAAAGTGGCTGCCCAAAAAGACCGTCGCGTATGCACCTGAACGAAGCGTGAAGCGGTACCGCCAGCCGTCATTCAACCGAACTGACTGGAAATTACCTGCTACCGCCCACAACGGTCGCTCGAATGAGTAGATCAAATCGAGCATTTCTTCAACCACATCTGTCGGATTCCACCACCGCTCGTAGCGAGCAGCATTCGCTTCATCCCACATCGGCAGTCGCTCCCGAAAATCCCGGGTAGTAGTTTCTTCTGCGAGGCAATTCCAGAGATGGCTCTGCCATACCTGGATAGAGGTTTTGCATTCGCTCCGCAACGCCGGGTGCAACACAACCGACTGTTTAGTCACTTGACCTCGTAGCTGCCTCAGTTGATTGGCAACTCGGTCACGAAGGGGCTGCATGCGCGTACCACTCCAGAGATCAAACACCTTCTCGAAGTCACCTTCAATCAAGTACCGCCCTGCATCAACACTGTTTCCTCCAAATCGTTGATGCCCGAAGTAGTTCTTAAACGATGTGCCATGGAGCCGCTCTGCGTACTCGGTGTACACCTTAATCGAGAAGGTGTTGCCACCGTGTCGACCAAGACTCAAGGGACCATCGGCGGGACCAAGCTGCCGCAGCCACGCACGCTCATGCGTGAACTGCGGACGAAATGGTCCGGCCACCACAATCTCTTGTACCGTCTCCGCAAAGGAGTCTTTGCGACCATAGGTCGTAATCGCCGACAGCGGTACCTGGAGTTGATTCGCTACCGCCAAGATCACCACATCATTCTCGAGGCCGCGCTTGGTGAGCGCAAACCGGGTAAATGCTGTGGATGCACCAGTGAGGGTAGTTTCGAAAAACAAATCTAAGCCAGACTCAAAAACTTGAAAATCTGACCATGCTTTCTTGATGAGGCCAACCGGCATGGCAGTGCCCATTGTGCGCCTCCTTTCTTTTTCTGGTCGTTATGACAATGATCGTGCTGTGTGAATTATGGCATTAAAAATACTATTAGTCAATAAATCTACCGTATGTGTGCCATAGAAAAAAGCGATAGGGTATACCCTATCGCTTTGGAACAACGTCCGTTACAGATCACGCAAATGCGCAGGCGCCCGCGGCATCCGCCCCAACACTTCGCGAACGAAGTAGAGCATCTCCGAAGAGCGGTGCACCACCTTGGCCACATCAGCAGCAGTTGCCTCACGCGGACCTTCTTCCGACGCGCTCGTTTGTGGAGCTGACACCGGCGGTACCCCTTCCGCTGGCACAACCTCAGGGACCGGCACATCAACAAAGATAACCGCTGGTGGTGGCGCGAGCGCTCGCGTCACCGGAACAACAGTCGGCAGTGGCGGAACTGCCACATGCTCGACCGCCTTCCATTGTGGCAAGAGATTGGCGAGCAAGAACCGGTGTTGCAGTGTGCCCGACCGATCATGACACGCAACGTAGGTGCGATTATCTTCACCACAGACGGTCGTCATATCACCCTTGAAGCCATAGACACCGAGGCTCTTGGCCAGCGGCGAATTAACAAACTCGCGAAAATTCCACACCCGACGACCAGTGATAGCGTCGGTAATGTCTCCGAAGCCCCACTTGCGGGGATTACGAGCTTGCCAATCAGCACTCGGCAGCAAGCGCATCATTTCAAAGTACACCTTATACCCAGCGCCAGTCACGGCGAAGCGTTCTTTCTGCACCCTTCCCCGTTCATCGTTGGGACCGAGGTACTTTACTTCAAAATCATCGCCATGCTGAAAGTCGTACCGATGCATCGGTGCGAGGTTCATATTTTTTCCTTCCTTTGCATTATGTATGTGAACGAGCAGTATTCTCCCACGCGCATAGTACCACGCATATTATAAAAATCAATAGTCTCCAAAAAAACACCTATCGTACGTACAAAAGAAAAACGGGTAGGCAATCGCTTGCCTACCCGTGCGGACAGAAGTCCTTTGTATGTAGTAATCAGTGCGTCGGCTGACCTTCAGCTGCCGGCGAGTGGTCAAGACCATTTGCCTTGGCAGTGACCGCAACCAGTCCGACACGCGCCAGACCGGCAGCCAAGGGGCCATCGGGCAGCTCGGTGACCTCGAGCGGATGCTCAGTGTCAACAACAGGGCCAGTGGGCGCCGCGACCTTGCCTTTGCGCGGCCGGCGGGTGACCGTCGGCGCGGGGTCAACAAGACCAGCATCGGCCTCGACTGACTTCGGCTTCGTGAATGTCCGCGAGCGCGGCTTCACTTCGACCGCGACCGGCGGCGACTGCTTGAAGAGTTCCGAGATTTCGGTATCCTCGCCCGGCAACCGAACCTGAAGCGCGCAGTGCCCTTTCGGGTTCTCGCCGACCACACAGACGACCGCGAGACCATCCGGCAGCTCCAAGCCCTTGCGGACCTGAGAGATGTGGAAGAACAGGTCGCCCTGTTTTCCCTCCACAATCAAGTATCCGTAGCCCTTGTCGGCCTTGAACCACTTGACCGAGGCCTCGAGGACCTCTCCCACGACGTAGGGTGAGAGCGGGGTGGCCGCATCAGCCAGCGTTTCCGCCGGAGCTGCTGCCACTTCCGCCGCCATGGCCGCGATTTCCTCGGCCAGCGTAGGGTACACCACTTTCGTGGCATTCGGCTTACCGTCCTTACCGGGCGAAGCCCAGAAGTGAACCGGCAGACCCTTCCACGGCAGAACGCCCGCGACTTCAGTCACCGAGTAGTGAAGGAAAACGTCGCCGTCTTCACTCGCAATGAAGCCGAAAGCTTTCGCTTCATCGAACCACTTGATCGTACCCTCCTTGAAGGGGGGTGGGGTGATCGAGGTGATTGACTGGGCCTGGAGGCCGGTCTGCCCCCGCAGGACGTCGAGCGTGAGCTCAGCGCCAGGGAGAAGATTCGGCAGCTGCGCAGCCAAGATGATGTTCGCATTGATGCGGACATCACCGGCAGCAGTCGAGGCATAGCCATGACCCTTTTCAAGGTCGAAAAATTTGAGGGTTGCGGTCAGGATGGGCATGGTGTCACTCCAGCTGTGCGCAATTGCTGATGCGCGTTGGTTGCAGGTATAAAACGAACAAACGGTACTGGTGACATAGTAGCACACATTTGCATAAAAGTCAATATACCTAGCCCTACAACCATATTTCTCTGGTAGAATAGAGCCACTATGCGCCCCAACGACCTCCTCACCTCTCACTTCCGTATTGATGCACCTCACCAAAAAGCCCTCAAGCGGTTAGGTATCACGACTGTCGCTGACTTGCTCTATCACCTGCCTGCCCGCTACGAAGACGTCAGTGATATTCAATCAGTCGGTGGCCTGCAGAAAGATCAAGAAGCGATTGTCTTTGGCCAGCTCTCGGGGCTTAAGACCCGTAAAGCTTGGAAGAGTCGCCGACCAATTGCCGAAGGCTACATTGAAGACGGCTCAGCCAAGATTAAAATTATGTGGTTTAACCAGCCGTACTTAGCCAAAATGTACAGCGACGGTATGTACGTAAAGCTGGTTGGGAAAGTCACCGGTACCGACGGCAAGCTCTACATCGCCAATCCTGAAGTGGAGAAACTCGATAGCCTCCCCATCGATAGGCACGACAGTATTTTTAAAGGTACCGCCGCCAACCAAGACGACACCATCTACCCGGTCTACCGCGAGACCAAAGGGGTGACGAGTAAGTGGTTTTACCACACCGCACTGAAGTGCTTTGAGAAAGGTATTCTCGACACGCTCCACGACCCGATTCCCGAAGCAATTCTCACCCGCTACAAACTCCCGAGCCTGAAGACGGCGCTCGTATGGATTCACTCTCCGAAGAAAGCGGAGCATGCCGTGAGTGCCCGCAAGCGCTTTGCCTTTGAAGAGGTGTTTTATATTCAAGTCCAAAAGGCTATCGACCGCGCGGCTGTTTCGGCTGCATCAACCTACCAGGTTAATACCGACCAAAAGCACCTGGCTGCCTTTACTGACCGCTTCCCGTTTGCGTTGACCGATGCTCAGGCGAGCTCAATTAAGAGCATCATTGAGAGCTTCACCAAGAACCACGCCATGAGTCGATTGCTTGAGGGTGACGTGGGTTCAGGTAAGACGGCAGTGGCCGCCACCACCGCCTATGCAGTTGCCACCTCGCGCCCACCTGAAGGTAAAGGTAAAGCACTCGAGTTTGGTAATTTACAAGTTGCCTACATGGCCCCAACTGAGATTCTGGCTAAGCAGCACTTTGAGAGTTTTATTGAGTACTTTAAACACCTCCCGATTCAAATTGGTCTCATTACTGGTAGTGGCTGCCAGAAATTTCCCTCGAAGGTAGACGCGACCAAACCAACGAATGTCTCAAAGGCGCAACTCTTGAAGTGGGTCAAGAACGGTGAAGTGCCAATTCTCATCGGTACCCATGCGCTCATCTATAAGAGTGTCGAGTTTAAGCACTTGGCGTACGTGATTATCGATGAGCAGCACCGCTTTGGAACGAACCAACGTAAGGCCCTCGCGAAAAAAGACGCACGCATGCCCCACCTCCTCTCGATGACCGCTACCCCTATCCCCCGCACCTTAGCCCTCACCATCTACGGCGACCTCGACATCACGCTCCTCGATCAAATGCCCGCCGGACGAAAACCGATTAAGACAGAAATCATTGGACCGAGCCAGCAAAGCAAGATGTACGAGCATGTCCGCAGTGAGCTCGCTTCGGGCAGGCAGGCATACGTAATTTGCCCACGCATTGATGAGCCTGACCCAGCGAAAGAAACTGCACTTATACTAAAAAGTGTGAAAGCAGAAGCGGAACGCTTGAAGCGCGACGTATTTCAAGACTACGCTATCGGGGTGCTCCACGGCAAAATGACCCCGGCCGAGAAAGACAAGGTGATGGCGGAGTTTGCCGCACACAAAATCGACATTCTGGTAGCCACCTCGGTGGTTGAAGTGGGTGTGAACGTACCAAACGCCACCAACATCATTATTGAAGGTGCAGAACGCTTTGGGTTGTCCCAGCTCCACCAGCTCCGTGGGCGGGTCGTGCGCGGGACGCACCAGCCGTACTGCTTTGCGGTGACCGAGAGTAAGAGTGACAAAACAAAGGAACGCCTCAAGGCGCTCGTGACCGCCAAGAATGGGTTTGAACTCGCCGAGCACGACCTCCAGTTCCGTGGCTCCGGTGAACTCTACGGCCAAAAGCAATCGGGCCTCTCCGACCTCGGTATGGAAGCGATTAAAAACTTGAAGCTCGTTGAAGCGGCGCGCACTGAAGCGCAAAAGCTTGTAGCAGCCCACCCTGATATAGCCCGCGACTTCCCCCTCATTTACGAGCGGGTGCAACGACTCGGTGAGAGTTTGCACATGGAGTAAGTAAAAGAAAACAGCCGCATTGAGAGGCGGCTGTTTTTAGTGGGTCGACAGGACGGGCGCCTGTCGATTCGATGGTCTTCATGCCACCTGTTTAGAGATCACCTCCTTTCAATGGAGTTGCACAAGGACGCGGGTATGCATCCGATGACGGTCGAGCTGGGTGTGTTTCAAGGTGGTGATCCTTTCTTTCTTAAAAGAGCTCGAAGCGTCGTTGCTTCAATGCCTAGTAAATACTTTTTTATCTATTTATGCAAGAACACCTAGGTGCGTATCTTGACCGACGCTCGTCTTCTGCTACGCTTCTCAATAAACAGCTCTTTCAAGAAAGGTAAATCCATGTCCCTCCGTGGTATTGTACCCAAAACGAACATCGACGGCTTTTACACTGAAATAATTAAGCACTTCGAACCTATTCTGGCGGTTACTGAGTCGGGAGCAAAGGTCATTGATTATTGCTACGAAATAGGGGTTACCTGTATTGGCACCAACCCACACTACAGTACGCAGGGTCGAGCCGTAGTTGTCGTCAGCCAATTTGTCGGAAATGGTATTGATGGCGTCGTCATTGAAGACGACCGACTACCCGTGGTAATTCTTGGCCACACCGAAGAGCTTGGAAGTATTCAGCTGGTTGAAGCCAAGCGGCTCGGGCAGCAGCAAGCGATGCTCATTGTGACGATTGTTGACCAGGCGCATGATACCAGACGGACCCTCGCCTGGAGTGTTAAAAAATCAGAAATGACCACAGTACACTAAGTACAAAACCGTACGCGACCAATGGTCGCGTACTTTTTAGACACTTGACCTACACGCACACTTCAGGCAAGCTACGCCCTAGAAACGTTCACAGAGAGAAAGGATACGAGATGGAATTTGACTCTTTTTTCAAGCGCGAAGGGAAAGCCAAGAAGCTCTACCCCGTGATTCATGTACGCAACCTGGCGCAGGCTCAACTTAATGCTCATGCGGCGTTTCAGAATGGGGCTTATGGAATTTTTCTCATCAACCATACCATCAGTAGCAATGAACTCCTCCGGATTGCATTCACCGTACGTCTAGAGTGGCCCAACCGGTTTATCGGTGTTAACCTGCTTGATGCCAATGCGGGCGATGCGTTTGCGCTCGCATCAGATTCCCGTAATGACCTCAATGCCGTTTGGGTTGATGACTCGGGGATTGGTGACTACGTTTGGAGCTTTGCCGAGCACCTCCATGAGCGCATGCAGCGATCGTCATGGCTGGGGTATTACTTTGCCAGCGTTGCCTTCAAGGGGCAATCTGCACCAGTTATCGACCTTGTGCTCGCAGCCCAAAATGGCTCGCAGCATGCACATGTCGTCGTAACCAGTGGTCCACGGACTGGTTCGCCACCCTCAGTCGAAAAAATCCGCACGATGAAGGAAGCCATTCCAAACCACCCGCTCGCAATCGCAAGTGGCATGACGTGCAAAAATATCCACGATTTCCTTCCCTACGCTGACATCTTCATGGTGGCAACCGGCATCAGTGACAAGTATGACAACTTTGATCTGCGCCTCGTTCACCAGATGGCAACAATCATTCAAAACTACAACAAATCCGCTGGCTTACTCCAGTAACTACCCTCCGTGTCGACAATTTTGTCGGCACTTTTTATTTTCGAGTAGATAGAGGCCACGTGCCTGCTATACTTATACGTATGTTAGATGTTCTTACCCGAGCTCTTCTCCACCCTGCTGCTTACGCGGGAGTATTACGTCGTCAAACACTGACGCTCAAAGAACACCGTGAAGAAGGCGATAATATTCATACGTTTATCTTTACGCTGCCAAAGAATATTTCCTGGCGCGCTGGCCAACACGCTATTTTTACGCTGCCGGGAGTTGAAGTGCGCGGTAAAACCTGGCGCCCATTCTCAGTCGCGTCGTCAGCTCGTGAAGGTGTCGTGCAAATTAGTACCGTCATTCCTCCCGAGCCAAGTGATTTCAAACGACACCTCCTTCGCCTCAACCGTGATTCAATTATTCATATGTACGGACCGTATGGGGAATTTCACGCGAGCGGAACAAAGCAACACATTGTCGGTGTAGCAGGCGGAATTGGCATCACCCCGTTCCGTGCTCTCGCCTACGAGATATCGCGCCGACACCTACCTGAAACACGCATGACCCTTATCTACTCCGCGCGTTCTGTCTACGCGTACAAAGAAGAACTCGATCGCTGGCAGAGTGACCGGCTGCGCATCGTATACACCCATACGCCAGAGGAGACCCAAACTGCCCTCAAGAATCAATTTGATGTACTCGGTAATACAGCTTCCTACTACCTCTCAGGTTCACCGGGCATGATTGCGGCACTGCGGACATACTGCGAAAGTCTTGGCGTTACCAAGATTACCAACGACCCCTTTAAGGGATACTAAAACAGCCAACAGAGAGGTTGGCTGTTACGCGATAAGCATGGGAAAGTACCCTTGGTTTCGGAGTTCCTGACACAACTGCACGGAGGAGCTCGAAACGGAAATAAGCGCAAAGGTAAACTGATTAAACGCGCCGTACCAAGGCAGCATGGAATTACCCCCAGTTCGCCACTGGCGCTGCTCACTTGGCTTCAGAAGACGAACATAGACCGCCTCCAAAGGAAAGCAGAGCACCATCCACCCCCACATAAGATCATGCGCCGGATGATGGCGCCAATAGAAGCATATTGCTTGAAATGACACGGAAGAAGTTAACGCTGTACGGGTCGACATACCATAAACTCCTTCTCTTAGAAAGACCCTAAAACTACCTCTAGTATACTACGCAATTGAGCTCAAGCGAAAATAAAGGTATAGTTTTCGAGTCCGGAAACCCGGCCACCCGCCCTTAGCTCAGTTGGTAAGCAAAGCTTGCTTCGACTTCGTTCGCGAATCATGAAAGTAAACTTTCACGATATCGCTCACT
>CAYRMU010000028.1:0-8916 GCA_964425655.1 uncultured Candidatus Saccharibacteria bacterium
GATTGGAATCACGCAGGTTTTTGGCTGTACCTCCGGCCTTTTTTGTTGCCATACGAGTGCGGTATACTTATTGCGAGATAACGGGCGAAAGTATACAAGATATGTACCGCGAAATCAAGTCACTCCTTAAAAACGATGCCGTATTTTACAGTCTCGTAATCATTGCTGTCGCTATAATAGCCTTTGGTTTAGGGCGTCTTTCTGTCTCGCAAGCGACGCCTGTAGGCCCAGAATCAGCCGTAAAATCGTCGCCCTTGCGTCCATTTGTACCACCGATAGCTTCCACCACACCAATACCCTCAAGTCCGTCGCCACAGTCACAAGGGGCCGCGGTGACGGAGGCGGCGGTAGCGGGAGATGGGAGCGTTATCGCTTCAAAAAGCGGTACTAAGTATCACTTTCCCTGGTGTCCTGGGGCAAAGCAAATAAAAGAAGCTAATCGGATTTCGTTCCCAAACGCAGCAGCTGCGCGGGCAAGCGGATACACACCTGCCGCCAACTGTCCTGGCTTAGAGTGATATACTGGGCGGTATGAGTTTTCTACGATTTTTCCTAAAGGCGGGGCGACTGTGGTCACAAAAAGGCGCTGACCAGCATGCTGCAGCCTTGGCCTACTTCACACCATTTGCGCTCACGCCGCTCATTATTTTTTCAATTTCAATTGTCGGCTTCGTGTTTGGGGCGGAGCGCGTTGTTGCTATGTTGCTTCGTTGGGGTAACGCCATCGATCCAGGTATTGCCGATCTACTCTATCTCTCAGTACAGAACTTTGATACGGTAGCAACCCACTACGTGCTGCCACTCATTAGTCTCGGCTTCCTTTCGATTATGATTTTCGTAACGCTCAACAGCCTTATTGCTGGGCTCCATGACCTATGGGGGGTTGAGGCAACCGGTTGGCGTAATTTTATAAAGCGTCTCTGGCGTATCGCACTCTTTATCGTTATCCTGCAGGCCTACCTGGTATTTATTATTTTACTCGGTGACATGATGGCGTACTTCGCATCGCTTGGTGGCGGGGCAATTTGGGGTATTGTCCATTTCATTCTCGCCTTTATCAGTACAATGATACTCCTCGCTGTTGGGTACGGCATGCTGGCACTTACGTCACCGTCGTTTACGGGTCGGTTTGTGGGAGCTGCGGTGGCCGGATTCTTACTTCTCTTTAGTCGTGAGCTCGTGGCACTCCATTTCACCACTGCACCCGTTCAGAGCTTGTTTGGTGCCGCTGGTCTTTTGATTGCGCTCCTCGTGTGGGTCTACGTCGGAGCAGTCGTCATCCTCTACGGCGCAGCGTGTGCCCACGTGTACGACAGCGAGTCGCACACCACCTAGTGTCACGCTACCAAGTAATCGGTGTTTGTCCGTGAGCTTCTAAATACGCGTTGCACTGACTAAAGTGTCGGCACCCAAAAAAGCCATTATGGGCTGAAAGCGGGGAAGGGTGCGCTGCGGTGAGTACCAGGTGCTTCGTCGTATCAATGCTAGCGCCTTTTGCTTCCGCGTACTTACCCCAGAGCATGAAGACAACGCCCGACTTCTCATCGGAGATTTTTGTAATCACTGCATCAGTAAATTGCTCCCAGCCGAGCTTCTGGTGTGAACCGGCATCGCCCGCACGCACCGTCAAGGTGGCGTTGAGCAGGAGAACACCTTGTTTTGCCCAGCGCTCGAGGTTACCGGTGGCGTTCTCAGCGTTGCCAATGTCGCTTACAATTTCTTTGTAAATATTTCGAAGCGATGGGGGGATTTTCTGTCCTTCGGGAACTGAGAAGGCGAGTCCGTGGGCTTGTCCGGGCCCGTGGTAGGGGTCTTGCCCCAGAATAACGACGCGCACCTGAGGGAACGGTGTGAGGGAAAATGCCCGGTACATGAGTTCCTCTGGCGGATAAACTGTTTCGATAAGGTAATCAGCACCCACGGTCAAGGCGAGCTTCGTGAAGTACGGCTTGGTGCGTTCATCGCCGACTATCGCCTCCCAGCTTGGTTCAAGTGCTCCATGCATACGTATCGGTACATCATACACCAAGAAAAAAGGCCGTCACACAGGTGACGACCAAACGACGACAGACTACGAAAAAACGTGGTAGAGGCGGAGGATGAGCCCAGTCTTCCGTTCAATTCGTGGATCACTAAGAAGTTTCGGGAGTGTGAGCCAGCGGCAGCGCGTAATCTCGTGACGCGGTCGCACCTCTTTAGCTGTCTTAGCATCGAGTACGAGCACGTACACGGTGACTGCGACACGCACCCCTGAATCATGGGTGGTAGTGAGTGTGCCGTGTCCCCAGCGCTTAAGTGCTTTAGGTACAACAGTCAATCCGGTTTCTTCTTTGAGCTCCCGGAGCGCAGCGGCTTTTTTCCCTTCACGACGTTTCCGTTGGCCACCCGCAAGTTCAAAGAGTCCTGGCATCGATTCTTTTTCAACCAAAAGTACTTTTTTACCAAAGAGTGCAATAACGCGAGATACCTCCTTCAGGGGAGGTGGCGGCACGTTCATAGTAACCTCGTAGTTTGAGTCCGCTGCGAAGCATACCAACGGAAGTGATAAATGCAATGTGCTACTATTATGTACACTATGGATACAGCAACAAACCCTCCTGCTACGCCTCTACAACAAACGCCGTACGAGGCCCTACGAACCGTCACTCCGTTTTCTCGAGTCCTGGCCTTGGCACTCTTTGTTCTCTTGCCATTTCTCGGGGCGTATGTGGGTCACAAGTTAGGAATGTCCTACCAACAACTTTTGTCATCTTCTGCTTCGCCACAACAGCCACCTACAAGTCAGATAGATACAGTACATGACTCAGGTGGTGTATATCCATCGTCCTGGAGCTATACAGAATCAATATCTTTTACTTTACCTGAGTGGGCAGGGAAGGGTTCTCTAGTAGTACCTTTTACACAGGGTGGTTCGGCAGAAAGCGCACCACTAAGGCATGATGGTCTTTTCAAGAATATACGTTATGAGCAGGATACCGTATCTGTAGGTACTGGAAATCAAGCTATTGTTCGCTTGTATCCTCGCAGTGAAATGCCACTAGAGACGCAGCTTGAGAACATAACTGTAGTTGAAGAAAATCAACCTGAAGCTTTTAGAGAACTATTTTATCTTGATACTGAAACTGCTACATCTAGTGCCGGGCAAGTAGTATCGCTCGTCTCAGACTTACGTCCTCAGGAACTTTTCGATACAGGAATTTGGACCAATATGTCGTATGTGGTCTTTGAGTCGTTTATTGTTGGGGTCGTAGCAGCTCCACAAGATCCAGAGAGTATTAGAGTGGATCCGAGTGGCATCAAGCTCATCAACTAGATACGTGGCTGCCGTCTCGTTGCCTGCGTTAGTCCAGTGTGCACATTCAATGACGTAGTCTGCAGGCACATCGGCTATACTACAGAGTGATATATGATTATCCTCGACATTGAAGGTTCTGGAACTGAGTACGCGGTGCACTCGATTGTTTCGATTGGGGCCGTTGATTTTGCGCAACCAGATAGACGGCTCTACCTTGAGTGCCGTATTTGGGAGGGGGCGCATATTATGGACGGAGCCTTGGCGGTCAATGGCTTCACGAAAGAGCAGATAACCGACCCGCGCAAGATGACCGAGGCTGAAGCGGTGCAGCAGTTTTTAGAGTGGACCCAGCAGTCTGGCGACCGCACACTCGTGGGGCAGAACGTCTCCTTTGACCGTGACTTTGTCCGGGCTGCTTGCTACCGAGCACACCTCGCGTACGACTTGCCGTACCGCACCCTTGATACACATACTATGTGCTACATGCACATGCTGAAGCGTGGGCTCCCAGCACCGATTGATGCACAGCACCGTCGGTCATCTCTCAACCTCGATGCTGTCTTGGCCTACTGCGGTATCCCCGAAGAGCCAAATCCACATAATGCGCTCACGGGGGCACTTTGCCACGCTGAAGTAACAAGCCGATTACTCTTTAATAAAAAGTTGCTCCCTGAGTTTGCACACCATGAAATCCCGTGGTTTTAGAAGCATCCTACTCGCACGTGTAGCTGACCTTATTTCACTTGTCCATGTGGGGGTCGTTGTTATTGCGGCGTTTGGTTGGTGGCTCACACCGAACAGTTTCATCCATTTTGGAATCTTACTCGCAACCCTTATCTCTTGGCTCGCAACGGGCTCGTGTATCTTGGCACAGCTTGAGTACCGTGTACGAAAGCAGTACCTTGCCACGATTGAACCCTACAACGCTGGGTACCTGCACTACCACCTCCGCAAGTTTACCGGCTACGCACCGTCGCTCACATTTATTCGTCGATGGGGCTACGTGTATCTCACGAGTGCACTGGTGCTCTGGATAGCTGACTATATCGTGCGCATGGGCATGCTAGCATAGAGACATATGGCATTAGGAAAAGTAAAAGAGAAAAAGAAGAAGTTGGACAACTGTCGCATCGTTACCGATCTCCTCGATACCGATGGTGACGCGATTGAAAGTTGGCGCGTGTTTCGGATTATGTCCGAGTTTGTTACGGGGTTTGAGTTACTCCGTAGCTACGGCCTTGCCGCTACTATTTTCGGCAGTGCGCGTACTCGTCCCGGTGAGAAGTACTACAAAGAAGCTGAGGAACTCGCGGCAAAGCTCGCAAAGAAAGGCTTTGCCATTATCACTGGTGGCGGCGGCGGTATTATGGAGGCAGCCAACGTCGGTGCATTCAAGGTGGGTGGTGAGTCAGTCGGACTCAACATCGAGCTCCCGTTTGAGCAGAAGCTCAATCCGTACACCACTGAGTCGTACCAGTTCGATTTCTTTTTCTCACGCAAGGTAATGCTCGCGTATGCCTCAGAGGTGTACATCTATTTCCCAGGTGGCTTCGGTACCTTTGACGAACTCTTTGAGCTTGTAACCCTCATTCAGACCAAGAAGATTGAAAAGATTCCTGTTGTACTCTACGGAAAGGACTTCTGGCAGCCATTCTTTGATCTGATTGAACAAAAAATGCTTAAAGAGTACAAGACAGTGAGTAAGGAAGATTTCGATCTTTTCCACGTCGTCGACACTCCTGATGAGGCAGTGAAGTACATTGTTAAAGCAACTGGTTCTAAAAACACCAATCGACGCTAACTATGTCTGCTCGCGATACACTCGCAACGTTTGACCTTGCGCATATTCCAACGCTCGACACAGTGGTGCTCGGTGCGCTTGAGCTTTTTTCGGTGGAGGTTCCTCGACCGCTGCATATTCCATTCCATCGACCGCTCGTGCTCGGAAGTGGCAATGCGTTTATGGCATCGCAAATTATCTGGGCAGGCAGCGAGGCGGTCTTTGCCGATGAGACAAATTATGAAGTATTGCTCACCAATGCGTCACGATTTGATGGGGTAGTGGTAATGAGTGCTTCTGGGGCGAAGCATGCCGTTCCAATGGTGGCTGCTGCAACGGCGGCTGGTTTACCAACCCACCTCGTGACAAACACAGAGGGGGCACTCGCTGCTGCCGCACTGCCACACGATTGTGTGCACGTGTACCCTAAGAACCGAGAGCCATACACCTACAACACCTCAACCTACCTTGGTCCTATTTTAGGTCACACTGGTGAAGACTCTGTGTACATTCGACAGTACATAGAAACCGTGGTGGCACCACGTCTCTTACGTAATTTTGAGGAGTACAGCGCTTTTGTTTTCATTATCCCACCAGCCTTTATGCATCTGCGGAGTATGCTCCGCACCAAGTTCGATGAGCTATTTGGTCCCCGTGTGATAGGGCGCTTCTTTACCCCTGAAGAAATGAAGCATGCAAAGACGGTTATTGTCTCAGGAGATGAGCTCTTCATTTCTATCGGTTTTGATAATACCTTTTATGGTCTGGCGAAGAATCGTCTCAGTATACCGCTACCAGAACCAGCAAACTATGGCGCGATGGTGGCTGCAACGTACTACGTCGTAGGTAAAATCCAGACAGCCCATCCGCCATACTTTGCGCAATCCATTGAGGCATACGCAACAGCCGCCTCAGCGTTTTTTGGCCACACGATTCATCCGATAGTGGAATAACTACATCCACTGTGCACACGTCGTGGTAAGCTTTGGGTACCTATGAGTTACGTTCTTTTTGATATTGGTGGCACAAAGACCCGTGTGGCTGTTTCTGAAGATTTGCAGAGTTTTTCTGATCCGATTAAGTTCGATACTCCACCTGATTTTGCAGATGGTGTTAAGGAAATAGTTGCTGCAGCTAAAAAATTGGCCACGTCACCGCTACGCGGTATGGCTGGTGGTATCCGCGGGCAACTCAATGACAGCAAGACGGGAGTCGTTCATGACAAACTCCTTTCTGGTTGGGTTGACCAACCACTCGTGGCTACACTCAAAAAGAAGCTGAACTGCGAAGTCTATCTTGAAAATGACGCGGCCCTCGCAGGGGTGGGGGAAGTAGCATTTGGTGCGGGCAAAGATCTCGACATCGTCGTCTACCACACCATCTCAACCGGAGTTGGCGGTGCAAAGATCGAGCAAGGGCGCATCGACGATTTTCGTACTGGCTTTGAGCCGGGGCACCAAATCCTCGATATTGACCACACTATTCTTGGTGAGGGTATTGAGCCAACTCTTGAGAACCTCGTTTCTGGACGTGCGCTTGAAGAGCGAATGGGGGTGAAGGCGTTTGATATTCCGCAAGAAGACGCAATTTGGGAACAGCTCGCTAACTACCTTGCACATGGCCTGCGCAACTCAATTCTCTTCTGGTCACCTGACGCGATTATCCTTGGTGGCTCAATGATTGTGGGTAACCCGCGCATTTTGCTCGAAGACATTATCCGTCACACTAATGCTGTGGTGGGTGACGTGACTGATGTGCCCCTCATTCGTGATGCTGCCCTCGGTGACTTTGCGGGTCTTTACGGGGCAATGGCCATTCTCAATCAACGAGTCTAGAGGTTGCCTATGGCGCTCTGATACTTTGTTGCACTACGCTCAACATCCCTCATCGTATATTGAATACGCCTCGCAATATTTCACTTGTGCGCCTCGTCTCCGGGCGTCATAGACAACCTCTCGCGTTGCGTGGTTTATTTAGGCTACTCGGTACTCCATTTTTTGCTATACTGAGACCATTACACATAGCACTGAGTATATGTTTTGGGCCATTCTCGTCGTTGGAATAATTATCATCCTCTCGTTTTTGCGCGAGGTAAAGCAGTATGAGCGGGGAGTTGTGCTTACCATGGGTAAGTTTACCGGTATTCGCAATCCAGGCTGGAGCATCATTGTGCCTGTCTTTCAAAAGATGCAGAAAGTCGACATGCGTGTAAAAGCGGTCGATGTGCCCGACCAAAAGGTAATTACCAAAGATAATGTATCGGCGACCATTAACGCCGTTATCTACTACCGCGTCTCTGATGCGGCTAAAGCCATCCTCGAGGTAGAAGACTTCTTCTACGCTGTCTCGCAGCTGGCGCAGACCACCATGCGCAATATCGTCGGTGGGGCTGACCTCGACCAAGTACTTTCAGAGCGTGACACACTCTCAGACCGAATTCGGGAGATTATTGCGACCGAGTCAGACGCCTGGGGGATTCAGGTCAATAATGTGGAGCTCAAAGACTTCTCGCTACCTGCCGATATGGAGCGCACTATCTCAAAGCAGGCAGAAGCTGAGCGTGAGCGACGGGCGGTCATTATCCAGTCAGAAGGGGAGGTGATAGCCTCAGACAATATTGCAAAGGCGGCCGCTACCTTGGCCGCAGCTCCGGGGGCGCTCCACCTACGTACGCTCCAGAGTATCAACGATATTTCTTCAGATCAGTCGAATACTGTGGTATTTGCGGTCCCGTTGGAGGTTTTGCGGGCGGTAGAGGGAGTGACTGACGTAATGACCCACGTCAAAAGCGGCAAATAAACTAGGCAATACTATAGCTTGATTGTCAAACATGCAGTGAACAATAAAACGGCTCTACTGAGCCGTTTTATTGTGTATGATGACTCCATAACATTGACTATAAGTCAAAAACGTGCTATAGTTATAAATATCCGCAATCTGTGATAGGATTGTGCGGTTGCCAGAGCAGTCCTCTGGCATTGTATTAGATAAGACACTTGGCTTATTATATCAACTTTGATTGCAGCCCTGATGATCGTAAACGGTGGTACTGCCGAAGCGGCAGGCATTGAATACGGTACGATTGCAAGCACCGAACCAGTGCGTAAGGAGGAAACTCTCGCAATCGGGAACACAGAAGCTGCAGTGCGCGAGTACTTTAGCGACATTCCAGTGATGATTCAGGTAGCTCGATGTGAGTCTACCTTCCGTCACCAGATGGCCGATGGTACCGTGCTCAAAGGTGCCGTAGACAGTCGTGATACCGGTGTGATGCAAATCAACACTGGTTACCACGCTGCTACCGCAGAGAAGTTAGGTCTCGACCTGACTGACCTCTACGACAACATGGCCTACGCCCGACATCTCTATGAGACACAGGGAGTACAGCCATGGAGCGCCTCTCGTCCGTGTTGGGGTAACACCCTCGCGTACGCGAACTAATCGTTGCGCATATTCTCCACTATGCAGCAAAAACCGGCCTCACGGCCGGTTTTTGTGTGCCTGTGTATAGGAGGCCTAAAATAAGGTGGATGGGTTATAATTGACCTATGAAAACACATACTTTGGTAGCCGCGCTACTTTTGCTTCCAGGTGTCGCTGCTGCGCAGTTTGGGGGAATTGATACATTCCTAGGCAGTATCGGTACGTTTATCAATAACGTACTGATTCCGCTCATTTTTGCGCTGGCACTCCTCTTTTTCATCTATGGGATGTTCAAGTACTTCATCCAGGGCGGAGATGATCAAGGAAATCGCGAGACCGGGCGTCAGCTCATGATTTGGGCAGTCCTCGGCTTTGTCTTCATGGTCTCAATCTGGGGGATAGTGAACCTGGTAGCCAA
>CAYRMU010000028.1:9016-11646 GCA_964425655.1 uncultured Candidatus Saccharibacteria bacterium
GGTTTCTTGGGTCGGGTAGTGGGATTCATCAATGGCGTCTTAGTACCGCTCATCTTTACTCTTGCGCTCCTCTTTTTCATTTACGGGATGTTCAAGTACTTTATTGCTAATGGCGATAGTGATAGCGATCGCGAAACCGGGCGGGAACTGATGATTTCTGCGGTCATCGGCTTTGTGCTTATGGTATCAATCTGGGGAATTGTGAACCTCGTGGCTGGTGGCCTCCAGGCTGGTTTAGGTGGCAATAGTGCACCAACGCTTCCGGGTGTACCAACGCTCTAAGGCATACGCTATGCCAGCTCGCACCAAACCAGCACCGAAGTACTGGCTCATGAAAAGTGAGCCAGACGCTTTTTCAATTGATGATTTAGCCAGCAAGAAGATTTCTCTGTGGGACGGCATTCGCAACTATCAGGTACGCAACATGCTGCGTGATCAGATGAAAGTGGGGGACAGAGCCCTCTTTTACCATTCCAACGCTAAAGAAATTGGCTGTGTTGGGGTTATGGAGGTAGTCAAAGGGGCGTATCCTGACCCTACGCAGTTTGATGCAAAGAGTCACTACTACGACGCCAAAGCTACAAAGGATGCACCACGTTGGCTCGCGGTTGACGTGCGTTTTGTTGAAAAGTTTACGCGCGTGGTTACTTTGAGTGAAATAAAAAATGACCCCAAACTAGCTACTATGCTCGTAGCAGTACCGGGGAGTCGCCTGTCGGTGACTCCGGTTAGTGCAGTACACTTTACACGTATTTGTGCGTTAGGAAAGAAGGGCGTATGAAAATTGGTTTTTTTGATTCAGGTTTAGGCGGACTCGTCATTTTAAAAGCGGTGGCTGCGCATCTGCCGCAGTACGATTATGAGTACTACGGCGATACTGAGCACCTACCGTACGGCGATAAAACTGAAGCAGAGATTTACGAGCTCACCAAAGCTGGGGTCGAACATCTCTTTTCGCGTGATTGTGCACTCGTCGTGCTCGCCTGCAATACCGCTTCCGCAGAGACACTTCGGCGACTTCAGGATGAGTGGCTGCCTGCGACCTATCCTGACCGACGTATTTTGGGAGTGATTATCCCTGTTATTGAAGAGGTGGTGGAGAGCGGTGTCAAAAAGGCTCTCCTTATTGCGACGAGGCGTACAGTGAGTTCCGGGAAGTACCACCTGGAGCTTGGGAAGCGCAATGTGATAGACATTAAAATTGAGGCTGTCGCGACGCCCGAACTGGTGCCGCTGATTGAAGCTGGTGATATTGCTACGGCACTTCAATTTGTGCAAGACATGGTAGATGAGCGAAAGCAGGGTGGGGGACTTGAGGGGATTATCCTTGGGTGCACCCACTATGCACTCCTGGCTCCCGGCCTTGCAGATCACTATGGCGATACGCTCCGTATTTTTTCTCAAGCAGATATCATTCCGCGAAAACTAGCAGAGTATCTTGATTCACACAATGAAATAAAAAACACACTGAGTCAAGGTGGGGGACGCAACGTGTACGTCACTAAGCATAGCCCGATCTACGATGCATTTATTGAGCAACTCCTCCAGGGAAAAATGATTTAAGCAAAGGTGTCAGGGCAGGTACTACTGCAAACCATTACTTACTCAACGGGTGGAATTTCTTGTGCGTGTCTTCTGCATACTTATCACTCGCATGTACATACCGCGTCGTGGTATCAAGTGATTCGTGACCAAGGAGAATTTGGATAGCCGCTGGATTTGCTCCTTGCTCAGCTAGGTAGGTGGCAAAGCCGTGCCGCAAACTGTGAGCACTGGTTGGTACATTTATACCGAGCAAGTCGCGGTACCACTTGATTTTCATCTGCAAATAGTTGGGTGAGATAAACTTATTTTTTTCACCTACATTTGAACCACGCTTAGCGATAAATAGGTAGGGTAGATCATCAGTGCGTACCTTGAGGTACTCATCGAGGTGGTGCTTGGCTCTGTCGGTAAGATAAATAAAGCGCTGCTTACGTCCCTTACCCTGAATGAAAATCTTGCCTGACTTATCGAGCTGGTTGCGTCGAAGGCTAATAAGTTCTGAGATACGCATACCACTGGCAAATAGTGTCTCGAGGGCTGCCCGGTTACGAAGCTGTACAAACGTATTCTTTTCAAATTTCATTGGGGCTTCAATGAGGGTAATGAGCTCATCGAGCTCAGCTACTTGGCCATGCTTTTTTTCGGCGCGTACCATTTTAATAGCGCTCGGTACAACAGGCACTTTGTAGTCCAGGTCAGCCAAGTATGACAAGTAGCGGCGCATAGACGAGAGCATGCGATTGACTGAACCACTCTTCAGGTACTGTTCAGAGTCAGAGCCTTGTGCTGTTTTTCGATCACGTGAATTGAGGTACGCCTTGAATTGGTCAATGGTTCGTTTGGTGATGCTGTCAAAGGGGAGGGAGGATAACTCCTCTTGGAGAAAGAGGTCAAAAGTGAGTAAGTCACGCTCATAGCTTTTCCGCGTTTTCTCTGAGTAGTTGTTGGCTTGAATATGCAGCAAAAAATCATCAACGTGCGGCAGGATAGAGTATACCGAGCGTCGAGCCTTACTTGGCTTTTTTGTTTTTGGTTCCCCTGGGGTAGGTGATGATTTTGGCATACTTTAATTGTAACGCAGTTGT
>CAYRMU010000029.1:0-9037 GCA_964425655.1 uncultured Candidatus Saccharibacteria bacterium
ATCTACTTGCTCAACGATTTCCACTTCAATTCCATCGGCAATTTTTTTTGCTTCCAATAATACTAAACAGAGAAATAATATTATGAGTAATAAGAATACAGTTATTGCTAACTTAAACCAATTTTCATAGAAAAATTTCATGATTCACGAAATTTATTTGCATTTAAAATTATATGAACATCTTCAAGATAGTGAACTAAGTCATCATATGACACTTCGTAAGACCAGGTATACGTTCCATTTTCTAACCTAGCAGTTGCACCATTAATTTTTGCCTGCACAAGAATCTCTCTACCATCTTTGTAATGTCTAAATACAACGATATCACCAATCTTGTTTTCAGGAATTAATTCTATAAATTGCATAGTATTCACTATATCAAATATTCCTCTTATGTGATGGTGTTCGAACTATTCTAACCCCTTCCTTTGCAAACAACTCTTGAGATAGTTCTCGTAATTGGCGATATAGTAGTAATCTTCTTGACAAGAATATGTACAAGTTTGCTTATATTGTTCTACAGCACTTGCCTCAGCCTCTTCTGCACATTCCATCCTTGCTAACTGACCCATTGCTTGAGTTCGCAACTCCGTTTCAGCAGCTTCTTCTTCCGCTAGCAACTCTGTAGCTTGCTGCCTTTCAATTGATCTTTGCTTATTAATCTCTGCGGCAAAATAGAAACCGCCCAGTATTAGACAACCTAATAGGATGGTTATCGGTAGAGATAGTTTATTTAAACTTTCCATATAAGGTTATCTAACAATATTTAGTAAATTCTTTCAAGTCTAAATGGCTGCGTGGGACGATATTAGAACTTATTTTTTGAAGCCAACCATGTGAGTCCTCCTGCGAGTGTTAAACCGATAGCACCCACAATTCCAAGATTATTGATATCTTCATTAATAGGAAAAAGACTACTTGCTAAAACCGTCACCCAAAAAATCATGAAGCAAGCTTGAAATACTGTACCACCTTTATTCATAACTAAAGTATAGCAGAGTTCCAAAGTACCTATATGGTAATAAATTTTAGATTAAAAAATAAGCCTCAAATAACGTACTGACTACTTGGACGATGTAGGAACGTTATTTAAATCAAGATGATAAAATTGAACTATTATCCATATTTTAGCTCTTATGTTTCAAACACCATCTAAATGTGCACATTGTCAAAGTATTCGTTTTGAACTATCTCTCGAGGAACCGGCCCAATCCTCATTTAAAGTTTTATTTATTCGTTGTGCTGGGTGTAAAAACCCAATCGGAGCAATGCCTTATTTCGACACAAATTCAAAGATTGAAAAATTGCAAGAACTGTTAACAAACAGTATTAGGACTGTTAATACTAACTTAGATATAATTAACACCAATCTTTCAAGACTTATACAAAAACGTTAATTACTGATATCTACAATTGACAATTGACAATTTCTATATCTGTATTAGTATGTAGTTATGGGCAACGCCCCTGGGTTCGCGTATGCGAGCCGGCAAAAACCAGGTCTAACCTGGTTTTTTGCTAATTAAAGCATGAATATTTGACCCCTTCACGTATACACTCTTCGGGAGTAAGAAAAGAATCAATTATTGTTTTGTGTTCAAACATCAATTGGTACGGCTCAAAGTTTTTATCATATCCACCTTTAGCAACTGAATACAGATATAAATCTGCAATCTGGGTAATTCTATTATTCTTCTTTTTTCTTTCAGGTTCGCCTAATAAAAAATTATTAATATCCTCTTTTGATAACTCATTATATTTGGCTGATGTGTCCCGATTAAATGGTAATCCGTCCCTTTTTAATGAACGTGCATAATCAATAATGCAATTATTGTAGTCCTTTCCCCCTGCTTCAAATTTAATTCTCAATTTACCATTTCGTTTTATAACGTATTTTAGTGATCGTTCTGTCAAGATAGAAAATGCTGTTTTACAAAGATTCCATTGTTTATCTCCATACATTTCTTTGTATTTTGAATTATATCCCTCTCTATCTACAACCGCTGCTATAGCAACAACTGGAATATCCATTAAAAAATGCTTAAGTTCTACATGGAATTTACCAGCATCTTTACTGACACCTAACCAAGAAAAATTCTTTCTGTTACCCCTAATCTCAGTTGAATGCAATGGGTACCCTATACTCCATTTTTTACAAAATTCGTCGTGTCTTTTCTGTATATAATCTTTATCCGCCAGTTTTATTAGTACACCACCCAATGAATAGCAGTTCATTCCGTCTTTCCTTGGCAACTCAATATCACTTGGTAGCCTTGAACCGGTATCATCAAAATATAAGTTGTATTCTTCAAAATCCGACATTTACACAAGATTACCAAAGTTTGACAACTTCGGCCACTACGGGAGATAATCAAGAAAGTACAGATGTGTTCATCGCATCGCCCTCCATAAACTATCAAAATTTTTTATTCGCACTTGTGTCCATCTGGATTCGGTCACGAGTTACTAAGGATTATTCATCGCTTCGCTCTTCAAATCCTAAGTACTCTCGACCCCGACTCGGCGACCCAGAGGGTCCCCGCCTCCGTCTTTCGAATCCCTGTATCCCGAGCAACGGCAAAGGCCGCAAGTGTTTACACACTTGCGGCCTGCCGATTGCTGGGATACAGGGATTCGAACCCCGATACTCAGGACCAAAACCTGATGTCCTACCATTAGACGATATCCCAATTTTTACACGCCAATTCGTAACGTGGCCCATAGACTACCATAATCTACCAAAAAAATCAGCCCCGTGACCTGTGGCCACGAGGCTAATTTTTATAAACTCTTTTGTGTTACGCCTTGCTCTTCTTGAAACAATCGATGCACTTGAGGTTGCCGGTATCACGCGGGGTGAATGGGAGTGAGGTGATGGCGGCGCCACAGGTGGCACACTGCCAGTTTCCTTCTACACGCGGGCGATCACCGCCGGCTGCCGCAGGAGCATTGCCTTTAGACTTACTATGGCACTCGCGACACATAAGGCCATCGGTGCGACGAGGCTCAAACGGTAACTCCGTAATTGTTCCCCCACAGCCACTACAGGTCCAATTTCCTTGAAACATACGTACAGTCTAATCAATTAATATATCTCTAGTATAGCGCATTTCTATCGTGGATGGTGGGCTTCATACGCCGAAGCAATAAACGCTGTAAACAAAGGATGTGGAGCCAATGGCCTAGCCTGGAGCTCTGGGTGGTACTGGACACCAACAAAGAATGGATGAATTTCTTTTGGTAATTCCATTACCTCCATCAGGGTTCCATCTGGTGACTTCCCGGTAAACTGCATCCCCTTTGCCTCGAGGCGCTCTACATAGTGTGGATTCACCTCGTAGCGGTGTCGGTGTCGTTCAAGGATCTCTGAAGCCCTATACGCCTTCTGGGCCAGACTTCCCTTTTTGAGCACGGTCGGATACTGACCAAGTCGCATTGAGCCACCCATCTCTCCCTTCGCAATTTTCTCCCGTTGGCTCTCCATCACACCTATGACAAGGTCTTTGGCTTTAGGGTCAATCTCTTCAGTACTCGCATCGGTAAGCTTAAGAATATTCGTAGCAAACTCAAGAACGGCAAGCTGCATGCCGTAGCAAATACCGAAGTACGGAATCTTATTTTTGCGGACGTACTCAATTACTTTGAGCTTCCCTTCAATTCCTGTCTTACCAAACCCCCCAGGCACCAACACACCATCAAACTTCTTTAACTCTTTCAAACGAGTACCGTCGGTAAAATCATGTGAAGAGAGGTAGGTAATTTCCGGCTTTAAACCTAAGCTGTAGGCGGAGTACTTAATGGCCTCAAGTACTGAGATGTACACGTCTGAGAGCACAAATTCTCCTGAACTGAAGTACTTCCCTACCACTGCAATCTTGACTGACGCTTTAGCCTCTTTTGATGAGCGGACAAATTTTTTCCAGGCAGCTAAATCGCTCGTTGTTTTTGCGGGAAGGTTCAAGAGTGTACACAATCGACTCGAGAGCTTATCCTCTTCAAACGAAAGAGGAATATCGTAAATACTCGCAACATCAGGAGCCGAAATTACATTTTCTACCCGCACGTTACAGAACGTCGCAATTTTCTCTTTGCGCTTCTGGTCGATTGGCTGTGGGCCACGCGCAATGATAATGTCGGCAAACACGCCCGCACTATTGAGCATGCGGACCGCTGTCTGGGTTGGCTTTGTTTTCATCTCGCCAATAGAGCCAGGTACGGGCAGGTACGATACCATGACGACTGCGACACTATCTGGCATCTCAGTTTTAAGCATGCGGACCGCCTCAAGAAAGAGAACATTCTGGTACTCACCAACGGTACCGCCGATTTCAGTCAACACCACATCGGCCTCCGCCAGAGCCGCGGCTTTCTTAATGCGCGCAATTACCTCAAGCGGGATATCAGGCACTACTTCCACGTTGCGGCCACCATAGCCAAGATTGCGCTCCTTCTCAATCACCGAAAGGTACACACTACCAGTCGTCATGTAGTTCACGCTTGGCAAATCAACGTTTAAAAAGCGTTCATAGTTCCCCATGTCTTGGTCAGTCTCAAGACCATCCTTCAAGACAAAGCACTCCCCGTGCTCGGTGGGGTTCATCGTACCAGCGTCGACGTTGATGTACGGATCAATTTTAATTGCCGTAACAGTGAGGCCTCGGGCTTGCAGAATTTTAGCTATAGAAGATGAAGCGACTCCCTTCCCGACACCACTCATCACGCCGCCGACGACAAAGATGTATTTAGGATGCTTCGAGGCGGTAGATTTCTTCGGTCGTGCAGAAGTGGCCATGTGTGTTGAATTAAACCCGTAAGTAGCGTGATGTTGCTAGGAGACTCGAAACGATGCCGAGCGCCACACCTGTACCGACCAAGGTACCGAAGAGGCGACCGAAGTCCGAGACGAAGTGATTAAAGATATTGAACTGGAAGAAGGTCTCCGTTGCTGGACCGAGCCAGAGCACGAGCGGGTACATAATAAGGAGTGCGAGCACGCCTGAAATAACCCCGTACATCACACCCTGGAGCAAGAATGGACCACGAATAAACGTGTTGCTTGCCCCTACCAAGCGCATGACAGAAATTTCTTCGCGACTCGTGTAGATAGCGAGGCGGATAGTATTGAAGGTAATCACCACTGCTGCACACACGAGAATGAGCATAGCAATGGTTGATGACCGTTCTACGGCATCAATTATCTTGGTGAGCGTCGTGATAGCTTCTTGGTTCTTATTGAAATTCACCTCGTCGATGAACGGGTTCTGGGCATCCCCCGCTGCCTGCTGATCATTAAGGAACGCGGCAATGCTTTCGTACTGTGCAGTATCTTTTGCACGGATAGCCAATGAGGCACCGAGTGGGTTATCGCCGAGCTCCTCAAGCCCCTGCATGATGGTGCTGTCGTTGCGGTGCTTTTCTGAGAACTGTGCAAGCGCGTCCTCACGCGAAGTGAAGGTAACTTCCTCAACCTCAGGCAAGGCCTCAAGGGCAGCCTGAAGGGCATCAATATCTGGCTGTGGTGCCGTGGTAAGGAAGTACACGTTGATATCTACCTTATCCTGAATTTGACTGAGTGAGACCTGGAGCACCGTGTCAACCATCATTGTGGCGCCAATCACAAACAGCGCAACAGTCATGACAAAAATAGACGCAGCTGACACAAACGCATTGCGCCAAAAACCAACAAATCCGGCTCGTACTACTCGTTTAAATGCAATCCACATGATAAAAATTTAAATTAGAAAATGAAAAGGTAAAAACGACAGTGTAAAAGTCAAAAATACGGACCCAATCAAGGCGTGTCTATCATCTGTACTATGGTGCTGAATCTTTGCGATTTTCATTTTCCCTTTTAACGTTTAGAGGACATATTTACCTTCCATGTCGTCACGAACAATGCGTCCTCCATCCATTGTAATCACCCGACGGCCAAGCTCATCGATTACCCCCTTGTTGTGCGTCGTCATAATGACCGTCGTTCCGAGGTCGTTAATCTTACGCAGTATCTGCACCACTTCGTATGTAGCAATTGGGTCAAGGTTGCCCGTTGGTTCGTCGGCAATGATGATATCAGGCTGGTTCACAATCGCTCGAGCGATAGCCACACGTTGCTTTTCACCACCAGAAAGCTCCCCTGGGAAATTCCAGATTTTATCTTCAAGATCAACGAGCGCTAATGCTTGCGGAACGTTCTCAGCAATCTCGTCATCAGTCCGACCATTAGCTTCCATGGCAAAAGCAATGTTTTCGTAGGCAGTTTTATGCGGTAGGAGTTTGAAATCTTGGAACACCGTACCAATCTTTCGGCGGTACTTTGGTAGCTTATGTCGAGGAATCTGATGTACGTCGAGCGACTCAAAAAATACCTGCCCATGCGTTGGGGTATCTTCAGCAATCAGCATTTTAAGGAGCGTTGTTTTTCCGGCACCAGAGTGTCCCACGATTGAAACGAATTCTTTAGGTGCAACTTGGAACGTCACCTCTTCAAGTGCAATTGCGTTTCCTCCATTATAGAGCTTCGATACTTTGTCGAAATAGATCATAGGCAATAACGCTATACATTGTACTAAAATTCACGGGTAGTGTCCAAAAACAACTCACACCGACCTACCTATTCCTTGGCTGCATCAAGAAATAGTTGTATGTCACCGTTTAATACCGCATCTACCTTACTGGTCTCAGTGTTGGTACGATGATCTTTGACCATTTGGTAGGGATGGAGCACGTAGGAACGAATTTGGCTCCCCCACTCAATCTTGAGCGTCTTTTCAACAGACAAGCCCTGAAGCTCTCGCTGTCGCTGCGCTTCAAGAAAAGTGTACACTTTTCCAGCCAAGAGCTGCATCCCCTTTTCACGATTTTGTAACTGCGAGCGTTCACTTGAGACGTGCACGGAAATATTAGTGGGCTTGTGCACGATACGTACCGCAGTCTCCCGCTTGTTTACATTCTGTCCACCTGCCCCACCTGAACGAGCGAAGGAAATTTCTACATCCTCTTCGGGAAGGGCGCTTTCTTTGGTGTCGGCTATGTCGGGCGACACTTCCACCAATACAAAAGATGTCTGCCGCTTATCGTTGGCATTAAACGGTGAGATACGTACTAAACGATGTACACCTGACTCAGTGCGGAGTTCACCGTACGACCCCTTACCCTGCACCTCAAACACAATGTTGCGGTAGCCGTTCTCTTCATTGGTATTGCTATCAATGACGACCGTACCCCACCCTCGGCCTTCCGTGTAGCGCTGGTACATCTCAACGAGCATCCGGGCGAAGTCTTCTGCATCGTCCCCACCTGCCCCAGCCACGATAGTTACAACGGCATTGTTTCGATCATACTTCCCCCCACCCTCTGCGACTACCTTCAGCTCCTGAAGTTCCTTAATCAAGGCCTGAGCCGCCTGCGGATCATTCCAGAAGTTGGGTTCAAGCATTGCGGCTTCTATTGCAGCAATTCGTTGTGTAGTTTCTTCCATAATGATGGGTAGTATAGCAAAATTAGACTTGTCGTGCGTATGTGTCGGTGCGACCAAAAATACAAAACCTTTCATTCGAATGAAAGGTTTTTACAATCAGCCATCTCCCAGGATTGAAACTTACAGTTTCAGTACCCGTTGTCGCTATATTATTTCGATGAAACATGCTCCCAGCATGTTTCATTCATAATCTAGCTGGCAACAGCTTCAATCCTTGCCCCTGTTTCTTACGAAACAGATGCGCGGGAGATGGCTCATATAAAAAACTCCCAATGAAGGGAGTTTTTTATATGAGCCATCTCCCAGGATTGAACTGGGGACCTCCGCCTTACCATGGCGGCGCTCTACCAACTGAGCTAAGATGGCGCGTGTTTACACGCTGGGCAGTATCGTAGCAAACTTTTTGTAAAGTTCCAACCTTGTAAAAACAAGAGGTATCCCTCAATGAGCCAAGAGCCGGGCTTGAACCGGCGACCTGACGCTTACGATGCGCATGCTCTACCAACTGAGCTATCTTGGCTGGTCGACACTATGCTAATACACTATGACGCACGTTTCAATTTTTCGACGACTGCATATGTAGCGACCGCTAAGAAAGCCCCGCTGAAGTTAAAGATGAGGTCAAGCATAGCGTTCTCGTACCCACCTACCCCGTTTCGTTCAACGGTGACCGCAATCAAGAACTCCATGATTTCATTCATGCCGCTAATACCAAGGGAAATCATACACGCAGCCAGTGCTACCAAAAACGTTTTTTGAGCAACACCGAGCGGTACGCGCAGCGCGTGATACGACATAAGTGCCACCAAGGCGTAAAGATACATATGGACCACTTGGTCATACTTGAGAATATAGAAGTCTCCACCGTAGTCCATGAACGGATAAATCTTGTATGCAAACAGCACCCCGTCAACCGTTTGAACTAACCCCCCGGCAACATGCATTAGACCCCAGACTGAAAGCAGCCAGAGCATCCAGACAGGAAATTGCGTTGCGCGAAGCGTGCTAAAAACCCCGGCAAAGATAACCACAATGACGGCCACGTAGATTACGAACTCAAGATTGAGGTCACGCATAAAGTATAAACCGCCAAGGAATAAATAGAGTGCGCTAAATGCAATCACAGCGTATTGGTGTTTGGTGAACATATAGAAAATTGTAGCATGATGGATGAGAGCATATTACCGGTCGACCGGAATCTTGAAACTTACAGTTTCTGTACACCTTGTGGGTACATTGGTTCACTTTACTCCCAGTCTACCTCACAAGGTCTTCAAGTCCGGTCGATCGCGCAAAATAAAAGAACCCCTCTAAAGGGGTTCTTTTATATCAATTGGTCACCAGTCACTAAGTATATTTGTTCACTGCGTTCCAAATCTACTAAGTGCTGTCGACCCTGTCTCGACTGTTGCTAAAGCAACATGTCTCCGACTCGCAATTAGATACGCAAGCAACGCAGGTTGCTTGCTGAACTAAAAATACCTTGTCTTTAAAGACAAGGTATTTTTAGTTCATCTAATTGCGCGGTCGACCGGACTTGAACCGGCAACCTCCCGCGTG
>CAYRMU010000030.1:0-4743 GCA_964425655.1 uncultured Candidatus Saccharibacteria bacterium
GTGGGTCCATTTCTTCTCTATGCTGCAGCTTTCCAAAAACTACTTTTGGTTGTCTGTTGTGCAGTAGTGAGCGTAGCAGCTGCCACATGGATGTATGCCAGAGTGTGTGATACTCGAAACAATACCTTGGCGTATCAACGTTGGCATGGGGTATGGCATATACTCGCAGCGCTTATGACACTCACTATTTACATGTATTTTTTCAACGGTACCAATACTTCGTAGGTACCGTTTTTTAGTGCAATGTTGTAACTATGGTAAACTTCTCACTGTTATACTAAAAATATGAGTGAGCGAACTATTTTAATTGTCGGTGGGGCGGGCTATGTTGGGGAAATGCTGGCTGAACAGCTTGGTAAGCGGGCTGATGTGGCTACGCTTATTTTGCTCGATAAGGAGCCGCAGAGTGAGTACGGAAAAAAGCTGCCAAAGGTCACCTACATCCAGCACAATATGGCCGATGATGGTTGGCAGGAGAAGGTAGCGGAGCTCAACCCTGATTCAGTGGTGCATACAGCGTGGCAGATTCGCGCTATGTACGGCCAAGCCAAGGAGCAGTGGCGATGGAACGTGGACGGCTCGCAAAAAGTATTTGATTTTGCGCTCGCAACGCCATCGGTGAAGAAGTTGGTTTATTTCTCCACAGCCTCGTCGTATTCGGCCCGTCTCGATAACCGGTTTGAACACCTCTTTACTGAAGCTGAAGGCTTCCGGGACGACGACTACATCTACGCCCACGAAAAGAAGGTGACAGAAGAAAATTTAAAAAAGTTGTTTGATGAAGCGAAGGCAGCCGGTAAGGTGGTGCCACAAGTGTCTGTCGTGCGACCAGCAGCGATAACGGGTCCTCGTGGTCGCTTTATGCGCATTCGGTTTGGTTTGCAGTCGGCGCTGCAGGGTAACCTGAAGGGAGGTTTTGTGAATCGCCTTATCACCACACTCACTGCCTTTGTGCCTGCTACAAAGGGTTGGGCCCGACAGTTTATTCACGAAGATGATGTGACCGATATTGTCACAAACCTTATTTTTGAGCCCTTCGCCTGGGATTATAACGTGTTTAATATCGTACCAGTATCTGAGGCGGTGTTTGCCCCTGATATGGCCAAGGCGGTCGGAAAGAAGGTTCTGCCAATTCAGCCCTGGATGGCCCGTTTTGCCTTTTTCTTTTTCTGGCACGCGACGAGAGGGAAGGTGCCGACGTGCCCTGGAAGCTGGCGTTTTTACTCCTATCCTGTCCTCATGAGTGGGCAAAAATTAGCCCAGATTTATACCTGCGCCTATACGAGTAAGGATGCGTTTGCCTATACCGATGGTCGCTACGCAGATTGGGTCCCAGAAGCGTCACGGCTCCTAAAGCCGCGTGAGTAGAGAAAAACGGCCGGAGCCTATGGCTCCGGCCGTTTTGTAAGTCATGCCACAAAGGGGTATACTGGGCCCCATGATTATTGACGGGAAGGCAATTGCTGAAGAAATTTTTGCAACGCTTAAAAATGAGATTACGCATCACACTCACGCACCACACCTTACGGTGATTACCTGTGCGCCTGCGTTTGCGACACAGAAATATATTGGCTTAAAAAAGCGAAAGGCAGCTGAGGTTGGGATTGAAGTAAATGTCATAGAGCTACCGAGTAGTGCATTGACCGAAGATCTTGTCACGGTGGTTCAGCGCGTCAGTATGCAAACTGACGGCATTATTGTGCAGTTACCGCTCCCGGCTCATATTGATACAGAAAAGGTACTAGCGAGCATTCCCGCTGATCTCGATGTTGATGGTATGCAGTACGCAACAACAGGGACGGGCTATGTACCACCAGTAGTAGCAGCCATTGCTGAGCTTGTAGAGCGGCACGATATGTTCCTAGTTGGGCAGCAGGTGGTTGTAGTCGGGCAGGGGAGACTGGTTGGCTTGCCGGCTGCGAGGTGGGCAGCCAATCAGGGAGCAGTAGTTACCGTACTGACTAAGGAAAGTACTGACCAGGCCGAAGTGATCAAGAATGCCAACATTCTCATTCTTGGCACCGGCGTAGCGGGCCTTATCCAGCCATCGATGATCAAAGACGGGGTGGTTATATTTGATGCCGGCACCTCGGAAGAAGATGGCGAAATTACTGGCGACGCCGACCCTGCCTGTGCCGCAAAGGCGACGCTGTTTACCCCGGTCCCCGGCGGCATTGGTCCACTGACCGTTGCTGCGTTATTACGCAACGTAGTGCTTGCAGTAGCCTAGTGGGCAAAGCTATACCTGCATGGTATAAACGTACATACACGGTTCTAGCAATAACTATTTTTATGACTGATACATCAAACGAGGCAAAGCAGGAGACGCTCATTCGCCGTTTTTGGGCGATCGTCATGCTGGGAGCGATTATTGCGCTCGGGCACTTCGTCTACACTAATGCAATCACAGAAGGAGCGAAGTACCCTTTTAAGCTCGGCCTTGATTTAGCTGGTGGGTCACACCTGGTCTATGAGGCTGATGTATCTTCGGTAGCTCCTGAAGAAGTTGATGAACTCATGAGTGTGCTCCGTGACGTGATTGAGCGGCGTATTAATGTGTTCGGTGTTTCTGAACCAATTGTGCAAGTCGAGGAGAGTAGCTTTGTCAGTGATGTGGAGCAGCACCGGTTGGTCGTTGAGCTTCCAGGGGTGACCGACGTAGCGGCAGCGGTGGCAGAAATAGGTAAGACCCCACTCCTTGAATTTAAATTAATTGATGAGGCTGCACTCCAGGCCCAGGCGTTTGCCGAAAGTATGGCTGCAAGCTCAACCGCGAGTTCAAGTGGTGCGATTATAAGCAACATCAAGGTTGATGGGCAGGCAGTGTCTGATAATCCATTTATTGATACGGGACTCACAGGACGATACCTCACGAGTGCCGCACTCGAATTTTCTGGTGGACAGCCGGGACAGCTGGCAAATGATCCGATTGTTTCGATTGTCTTTAATCCTGAAGGAGCAGAGCTGTTTGAGCGGATTACCCGAGAAAACACTGGCGAGCGTTTAGCAATTTTCCTCGATGGTGAGATGCTCTCAGCACCAAATATTAATGAACCAATTACTGGTGGTAAAGCAGTAATTTCTGGAGGATTTACGCCAGATGAAGCGCGGAGTCTAGCGCAAAACCTTAACTTCGGTGCGTTGCCAGTACCTATTACACTCGCGAGTACCCAGACCATCGACGCAACACTTGGTGCCAGTGTGGTTGAGCAGAGTGTGATGGCAGGTGCGGTTGGGCTCCTCGTGATTTCACTGTTTATGATTTTCTGGTACCGCGTACCGGGGGTGATTGCGAGTATTGCGCTCACGATGTACATCATCATTAACTGCGCTATCTTCATGCTTATTCCAGTGACGCTCACAGCAGCCGGGCTGGCTGGCTTTGTGCTCTCACTCGGTATGGCGGTTGATGCGAATGTACTGGTGTTTGAGCGCCTGAAGGAGGAGTTCCGGAGCGGGAAGGGAAGTCGTGCTGCTGCCAAGGAGGGATTCAGTCGAGCGTGGAGTGCGATTCGCGACGGTAACGTGACCAGTTTGCTCTCAGCCGTTATTCTGTTTTGGTTCGGCACATCACTCATTAAAGGGTTCGCGCTTGTGCTCGGCATCGGTATTATTATCTCGATGCTCTCAGCCCTCACCCTCACGCGGGTGATGCTCTTGGCACTACCTGACGTGAAGAAGAGTGATGCAGGAGTATGGCCATTTTTATTCGGTACTGGTTTAAAGAAATAAGGTATGTTCATCATTCGTAATCGCACATTGTTCTTGTGGTTGGCGGTCGGCATCGTGACGGTTTCGGCTGTCGTGGTAGCAGCTTTTGGACTTAAGCCAGGTATTGATTTTACCGGAGGCAGTCTCCTCGAAGTGAGCTATGTAAACGTTCCGGAAAAAACTGAGGTGGAAGCAGCGTTGGCGCCACTTGGACTCGGTTCGCCCCTTATTCGTCGCTCAGATACCAATGCAGCCAATGGCTACTTGATTACCGTGCGTGACCTTACTATAGATGAGCGCACCACTGTCGAGACCACACTCACCAGCTTAGGTGAGGGAGGCACCGTCACACGCTTCACCTCAATTGGTCCGGTAATCGGACAAGAGCTGCGTGATAAGGCGGTATGGGCGATTGGGGCGGTACTTTTGATTATTGTGCTCTACGTTGCCTTTGCCTTTAAGGGAGTTGGCAAGCCGATTAGTTCTTGGGTGTACGGCTTTATGACTGTAGCTGTACTGGGGCACGATATTCTCGTTCCGGTCGCCGTAATGAGTCTCCTTGGATACTTTACTGGAGCTGAGGTTGATATTCTCTTTGTTACAGCACTTCTCACTATTCTCGGGTACTCGGTCAACGACACCATTGTTATCTTCGATCGCGTACGCGAGAAGTTAGTACAAAATCGTACTGAGCATCGAACCAAGATTGTTGAGCCAGGTGGCATTGAACGAGAAGAAGTGGAGTATACGCTCACCAAGCCGTTTGATGAGCTCGTTGGCCAAGCAGTGTCAGAAACAATGGCTCGTTCAATCAACACATCGCTCACCGTACTCTTCGCACTCCTCGTTCTCTACTTCCTCGGTAGTGCAGTGACGCAAACGTTCGTCCTTGTCTTGATTGCTGGTGTGTTTGCTGGAGCCTTCTCTTCAATCTTCATCGCGAGCCCACTCCTCGTGCGCTACGCCGAATGGCAAGCTGCTCGTCATCCGGAACTGAAGGTCGGCAAGTAACATGACAGTCATTGGCATCAC
>CAYRMU010000030.1:4843-8728 GCA_964425655.1 uncultured Candidatus Saccharibacteria bacterium
GGCATCACCGGTACAGATGGCGCAGGGAAGGGCACGGTCGTCGACCACCTCGTTTCCAAGCATGGCTTTGTGCACTATTCCTCTCGTTCATTTATTGCCAAGGTGGTGGCCGAAAAAGGGCTTGAGCCAACCCGGAACCAGCTCCGATTAACTGCCAATGAACTCAGGGCTGCATACGGTGATGATTTTGTTGTCCGCCAAGCCTACGAGCAGGCAACCCGTGATGGTGCTGAAAAAGTAATTATTGAATCTATCCGTGCCCTGGCCGAAGCACATTTTTTGAAAGCGCAAGATGGCATCCTTCTCGCAGTGGATGCCGATAGTCGCATTCGATTTGAGCGGGTGCAGTCTCGCCGCTCGGCTACTGACCAGGTGAGTTACGAAGACTTCCTTGCGCACGAAGCACTCGAGCGGAATGATCCTGACCCGCACGGTATGCAGAAGGCGAAAGTGATGGAAATGGCAGACGTGACTATCCTGAACGATGGAACGTACGCAGAGCTACAAGGAGTGGTCGACGCGTGGCTAGTAACTCTTGCTACGTAAGTACCCGTGCTACAATTTAGGAGTAGTTTTACGACTAATATTTTTTCATATATGCATTGGCTCCTTGACCCGATTACTAAACACTACGTAGATTTTAGTGGGCGAGCGACGCGTCAGTCGTTTTGGATGTTTGTTCTTTTTCACACGCTCATTGTTATTGCGTTTGGTGTGCTCGGATTGGTGGCATTGATGGGAACTGGCAATTTCCCTGGTGTGCTCTATGTTGTGTTTGGTCTTTTTATTGTGGGTACGTTTTTGCCAGGCTTAGCTATATCAGTTCGGCGACTTCATGACGCCGGGTTTTCTGGTTGGTTAATCCTGATTGGTATTATTCCATACCTAGGGAGTTTGATTCTCCTGGTGCTCTACTGCCTACCTACCAAAGTGGCAGCACCTGTTGCGGAGGAAGTGGCACCAGCGTCCGGGACAGCGGCAGATCAGGCACCGGTGACCGTAACTACCGAATAAAACTATGATTGTAAACGCTACGTGGTCGAATGTCGTATTTGGTCTGGTGACACTCCTCGTATTTTGTATTATTGGCGTTAGTATTTCTGCCGCGCTTTTGTTTACGCCAGATTTTTCACGGAACACTGAACAAGAAGCTCGATTTATGCAGTATCAAGCAGCAGCCGAGCAGTTTAAAGGGCGTATGTATGATTTTGACGGCGTGTGTAGTGAGCTCATCTTGGCTGAGGGGGTGATATGTGCCGATGAGGAAATATCGTATCGGGTACTTGAGCGTCACAAGGAGAACGGGTACTACTGCATTGATCATACTGGTTTTGCTGGACAAATTCCGTCACCGCCGGCTTCGGTGCTCGCGTGTAAACTGTAGCAATAGAAAAAACGGCGGTCGCACATGCGACCGCCGTTTGGTTAGTTATGAATTCTTGTGCCTGTAAACGGGTTACCATCGAGGTAGCTTTTGAGTGAAACAAGCTTTGTGCCGTTGATGGCGGCCACTTCGATACCCTTAGCTTCGGCTTCACGGGCTGCCACCGGGTCAAATGGCGCATTGAGACCAGGGTCCCAACTGTCAGGAATTAGTTTGCGGAATTCAGCCCAGGTAATGTCCTCAATTTTGGTTGCGTCCGGGTTGGTCTTTGGGTCAGCAGTATAGACGTAGTCGATATTGGAAAGATTGATAACTTTCTTGGCGCCAATGCGCTCAGCAATTTGAATAGCGCGGAGGTCGGTAGAACAGCCGGGGCGGTACCCTGCAGCTACCACCACTCGTTCATGGGCAGGTACATCGAGGACCTCATCAGGATTCTTCACCATGATGCGGTACGCTAAATCACGGAAGATAGTGAGAAGGAGGTGTCCGTTTAAGTGTGTCGCGTGGATACCGAGCCAATCGAGGTCGTCACGCGTGAGGGTCGCCACCTCAGCCGCAGCTTCTTGGTACTTGCGGGCTGTCTTGCCACCGCCAGCGATTAAAATAAAACGACGGCCGTTAGCCGTTTCAGTTTCTACGAGATCGCGTAATGATGAGAGGAAGTGGGTATCAATCTGTTCACCAGGAACAATGAGTGATCCGCCGACTGAGATAACAATGGTTTCTTGATGTGACATAACGTGACCTATTGTACGGTAGGTTCCTTAAAATTCAAAAATGTGAGTAACCGCGTAGGTGTCGTAGTGCTGCAGGTGTCGGCGGGAAAGACTATGCACGCGTAGCACTGCATCACATTGGTGCATAAAAAAACGGCCGGACAAATGTATGTCAGGCCGTATGGTCTAAAGCGCAATCATTTTATAATCGCGGGTGGTGTTACCCCTTCGGGTGCTGCTGGCGCCATTCGTAGTAGACGGTGCCGCATTTGCAGTCCATCGGGGGAAGCTTGATGGGGTTGAGGCAGGCGAGCGACATGATGGGAATCCCATCGAGCAGCACGACCTGTTCACCAGCATCACACGTCCTCGACGTCCAGTAGGCCTTCGCGCTGTCGTCGACGGCCGCCAGGGTGAATGCCCCCTTGAACACATCGTTGCAGGCAGCAACCGAAACCCGGTCGCTTCGGAGCATCTTCTTGAAGGCCGCATCGGTGAGCTTGAGGTCCATGGTATCGCCGATGATGGCACGCGCCTTGGCGTAGACTGCGTCTGAGCGGTAGTGCCCGGCCGGGTCAGCCAGTAGGGCGTCGAGACTGGCTTGCTGACCGCCGTGGCGGGCATCATAGGCCGGTGCAGCGAAGCTCTGCAGATTTCCTTCTGCCAGGGCCGGCAGGGAAGTCAGACTGGCAAGAGCTGCCAGAGTGACCAAAGAACGCTTGAAAAGTTGCATTGGTAGGTCCTTTCCTTGATGAGAACACTGAGCTACTTATATCACTTTTTTCAAAAAAAGCAATATTTGAGTCGTCATTTTGAGATACATTAAATACAACACGACTTGCTATATGTCAAAAAATATCATATAATGTACGTAGATAGATACTTGACAACTTAAATACGGAGATGTGAAATGAAAACGCTTGGAAGCGTCCTTGCTATTGGCGCTCACCCTGACGATATTGAGCTTGGCTGCGGAGGCAGTCTCGCAAAGCTTGTCGAGATGGGGGTCAACGTGCGGGCACTTATTTTGACCAGGGGAACGGTCGGCAATCGTGCCGACCATGATCGGTTAGATGAAACTCGCCGTGCACTCAAACTACTTGGCGTTACCGATGTGGTGACCGCCGATTTTCCGGATACGCGTATGTACCTTCATGCGGCTGAGGTAATAACCTGCATTGAAGCGCAGGTGCGAGACCTTAAGCCGGACAGGGTATACACGATGTTTGAAAATGATCGGCATCAGGACCACCGGACGACGTTTGAGGCTACCATCGTAGCCTGCCGTGAAGTACGGCAAATCCTCAGTTACGAAACACCGTCAAGTTTGATCGATTTCCAGCCGCAGGTCATCGAAGATATTGGTGACTATCTCGGCCGGAAGATCGATGCGCTCGCGCTGCATAAAAGCCAGTGCGATCGCCCCTATACTCAACCCGAAGCAATGCGCATCAAAGCCATGTTTCGGGGTCAACAAGTCGGCATCGGACCCGCTGAAGGCTTCATCGGGTACAAGATCATCCTCTAATCAGAAAGGGAAGACAGATGAAAGACATGATTGAAACCATGTGGTGGCAACGACTGCAGCAGCAAGCCGAGTATTTCTCGGTCGGCTTTACGTCGTACATAGACCCTTCAGCAAAAATCGCTGACACAGCGACGCTTGAGGGGGATGTGTTTGTCGGTAAGAACACAAAGATTTGCCCTGGCGCCTTTATTCAGGGGCCGGTGGTGATTGGTGATAATTGCCTCATCGGTAATAACACCATGATTCGTGGACCG
>CAYRMU010000031.1:0-8615 GCA_964425655.1 uncultured Candidatus Saccharibacteria bacterium
CATGACCACTCCCAAAACTGCCTGGTGCCCAGATTGTCAGTGTGAGATTCCAACCATGATGTACCAAGGGTACTTGATGTTTGAGGAGCACGCTGCAAACGACGGACCGTTTCTCTGTGAGAAATCGGTTGAACCAGTTTTCTTCAAGGATGCAGATGGAAGCGTGTATGCTGTAGCTGTGTCTGTTGCATAAAAAATTTCCATGTACTCACATGTCGGTAAGTAATTACCGGCATTTTTTGATACTAAATATTAACCCAAAACAAAAACCCCCGGCTGAGGGGGCTTCTGTTTTTGTGTGTGATGGGAAATTGTGTAGAGATACTCTCGTATTTCCACATAGCGTATACCTCCGCTACTCCATTAGTATATCACGCACGTTTCAAAGTGAAATGGGGATAGAGCTGTGCATAACAAAAGCCCGCACTGAGGTGCGGGCTTTTGTGTTGGTTGGGTCGATTACTTCACGGCGTCCTTCAGTGCCTTTGCTGGGCGGAACTTTGGTACACGCATAGCTGGTACTTCAATCGCTTCACCAGTACGTGGGTTACGTGCGGTGCGAGCGTTGCGAACCTTTGCTGAGAAGATACCAAGTCCAGCGATAGAAACCTCCTGACCTGACTTCAAGGTCGTTTCAATACTAGAGATGATAATCTCAACTGCGCGTTCAGCGTCGGCCTTGGTAGTACCAAGTTCTTCTGACACTTTGTTGATGAGGTCTGCCTTATTCATATATTCACTGGTTACACTTAGGGTGTATAAACTGTTGTGCTCGGGTTACCCCTGACACAGTGCCGTAAAAAATGGCTAAAAACAATTATATAGCAAGGTTCTGCGACTGCAATGACTTGTGTGATGAAAAATGTGTGTTGTGCTGCAATCACAGAAATTGAGGCTTCGTGCATGTGGTATCATGGCGACCATGAAAATTGGTGTTATGGGGGCACGCGGCAGCTTCTCTGAGCAGGCTGGTGAGCGATATATAGCAGAGCAGAAAATTATTGACGGGGAAATTGTCCCCCTTGTTTCAGCTGAAAATGTTTTGTCTGCCCTTGAAAATAACGCTATAGAGTGCGGTATTTTCCCGATTGAGAACAGTAACGGAGGGATTGTGCTTGAGGCGGTGCACGCTATGGCGGCACATCGATTTTTGATTGAGCGAATGTTTGAACTTGATGTGCACCACATGCTTATTGTAAAGTCTGGTGTTACAGCGTCACATATAACCACCATCTCTTCGCATGATCAGGCGCTGAAACAGTGCCGTATGTACATCAAACGTACCTGGGGAGAAGCCGATATTTTACCCTACGCAGATACCGCTAAAGCCGCCGCAGACCTAGCTTCAGGAGTGTTGCCTGACACGACTGCTATCATTGCCTCACGTCGTGCTGCCGAACTCTACGGGCTCGAGATACTTGAAGAGTCAGTTCAAGACTTAAAGTTTAACTACACCGTGTTTGTCGTAGCGCGGAAGTTTAGTGCGTAGTGTGCCGAACCAATTGAAAAAGCAGCGAAACCGTTCAGGTTTCGCTGCTTTGATTTTCGGAATACCTCCATCGTACCCCGCGGCCGCGGCAATTAGTGCAACGACAGAAGGTGAGTAGCTTTCCATTGGTAGGGCGCAACAGTTGCCCGCTCCCGCCACACCGTTTGCAGATACGGAGGCTGATAATACGTAGTGGTTGCGTTAGTTTCGTTGAAACGTTGGGCACAACCAAACTCCTCTTCCAGAACAATTTACCTTTTTATACACTGTCGTATACAGAATGTACAAGGATTTCGTAGTCAAAACAAGAGGTAGCTGCCGAGGGCTTTAGGTAGCACGTCATTATTGACTTTTGTGTTTATTGTAGTACAGTTCTTTCAGAATTAAACGGCACTTTGAAACCCCAAGAGAAGGACCTATCTGATGACTGAACACGTTGAGATCTATGGTCAGACAATCACTCCCGATGTGGAAGAGCGTTTGACGCAGCGTCGTACGCAGGCTGAAGCGCAGGCTGAAGCACGAGCGCTGCAGGCTGAGGCGTTGAGTATGCCGCTGTTGGCGGCACAAGACCGGGCTAAGTCTCGAATTCAAAACGCCAAAGCGTGGTGTGAAGCCCGGGGACTTACCCCATTGTCGGTTGAAGACCGGGCGGCCTGGGTGGCCTGGCTGCCGACGGCATACGCCACCACTGAAAATGAAGTTGATCACCGGTGGGGATTTTGGCTTGGCGAGGAGAGAGTTCAAGATCTTCGTGAGTATCGCTATCACGAAGGTGTACCAGCACATGTTCGTCAATTGATGGAACAGGTGAAGGGTATCTTTTCGCGCCTTGAGATTCGCACGCCTGAAAAGCAACCCATCCTGGTACTTGATCCAGTACTGTTTGGGCATATTGAGCACCCCGACGGGAGACGTGAAATTTATACCTTGGCCCGGTGGGGTGAAAGTGATGTGAACTTGATTTCGCTTGAGGAAATCAAGCAAATTATTTCGCTTCGGCAATCGAAGCCACTTTCATTCTTCGACTCGTTTTTTCTGAGCATCCTCATCGGTTTCATGTGTGCGATCGTTACCATTCTCGGTGTTGTGTGCGCGGTCGAACTGGGGTTTATGGAGAATCGTTTGTATGAATCATTGTTCCTGCCGGCGATGTATCTGCCGGCAATGATTCTGTCTTGTGTGCCACTCTCCTTGTGGCTTTACACGAAGCTTACATTTGCTTCTAAGCTACAGCAGTTGCGGCAAACAGCGCCGCACTTGGTGGCAGCAGTCTGAGTTCTTAACCACTACAACAAGACCGTCAATCACTTGATTGACGGTCTTTTTTAATACGTTACGTGGGAAACTAGCGGGCGTAACTGATAACCCGCATTTCACGAATCACATGCACCTTGATTTCGCCGGGGTAGCGAAGCTGGGCTTCAATATTCATAGCAATGGTACGGGCGAGTTGATTGGCTTGGAGGTCAGAAAGCTCATCGGGGTTGACCATAACTCGGATCTCGCGACCGGCTGAGATAGCGAAGGCGCGCTGTACGCCGGCAATATCGGTAGCGATGGCTTCAAGCTCGGTAAGGCGCTTGATGTAGTTTTCAATCGAATCGCGTCGGGCTCCAGGGCGAGCGCCTGAGAGTGCATCGGCTACCTGTACAATCACTGATTCAGGAGTTTCGTATGGGTATTCCTCGTGGTGCGCACGCATGGCGAGAATAACTTTCTGGTCAACGTCATATTTTTCCAAAATACGGATACCAATTTCGACGTGGGTCCCCTGTACTTCGTGGCTCACGGTTTTACCGATATCGTGCAAGAGTGCACCGGCTTTCGCAATGGCGACGTCGGCCCCAACTTCTTCAGCAATAATGCCCGCTAAGTGCGCCACCTCAACCGAGTGCGCAAGGACGTTCTGGCCGTAGCTGGTGCGGAAGAACAGACGGCCTAAGATAGCGACGAGGTCTGGGTGGAGGTTGGTGACACCAACATCAAAGCAAGCCTTTTCACCCATCTTGCGAACCGTTGCAGCTACTTCTTTACGGGAAAGGTCCACTACTTCCTCAATACGGGCTGGCTGGATGCGGCCGTCTTTCATGAGTGTCTCAAGTGCAACACGGGCAATCTCGCGACGGATTGGGTCAAACGAGGAGAGAGTAACGTAACCAGGTGTTTCATCTACGAGAACATCGACACCAGTGATGCGCTCGAAGGCGCGGACGTTGCGACCTTCCTTACCAATAATCTTCCCTTTAATCTCTTCGCTTGGGAGCTCCACGTTGGCAGTCATGAAGTGCGTCGGCATGTTGTTGCCGATGCGATGAATTGCGGTAAGCAGGATATTTTGCGCACGCACCGCAAACGCCTCGTCATTTTGGAGGGAGAGTTTCTGGAGACGTACTTGCAAGTCACTTGCTTGTTCAGCTTGGACCTTTTCGAGGAGTTCGTGATACGCTGCTTCTTTACTGAGGCCAGCAATGCGAGCGAGTTCTAAGTCAAACTCGTCTTTTCGCTCATCGAGGCGTGATTTGATGGCTTTGACTTCTTCAATTTTGGCGCGAACAGCTTCCTTTTCTGATTCAACCGCAATTTGTCGCTCATCGAGCACTTCTTCTTTCTTCTCTAGGCGGGCTTCTTTTGTTTTAAGCTTATCTTCAAGTTCCTTGCGCTCGGCTTTAGCGGTATCTTCAATATCTTTTGCTTTAGCTTCGGCACGTTCTAGGGTCTTCATCGCCTTTTCTTCGGCGTCGAGTTGACGTTCTTTGAGGGTTAGTTCAAGCGAGGTCTTCTTTGAGAGGGCGTGGAGGTAGCGGAGTTGGTAGCCCGCTCCAACGCCAATGAGGAGCCCTACCGCCGTGGCCGCCAGAATGGTCAGGATTGGCATAGTTCACAATATTTAAAAATAGATAATCGGACAGACAGAAATCAGTCAAGCTGCTTTGACAAACATACCAAAAAGATGGCTAAAAGTCGATATCGGTGCCGGGCGGCAGGCTTTGCCTGCCGCCCGGCACATATATTGGCTTCCCGTCACCCAAAAAATACGCTACGATACGCTACGTTACACATCTAGTATTTAATTATGGTTAAAGTTTTTGGACATATTTCACCGGATACCGACGCTACTGGTTCAGCCATTATTTGGGCCTGGTACCTAAATACACACACCGCTACGGAGGCCACTCCGTACGTGCTTGGTGAACTTAACTCAGAAACTAAGTTTGTGTTGAACCATTTTGGGCTCTCAACTCCGGAACTCCTTTCTGAACTTGCTCCAGGAGATGCGGTAGTAATCGTTGATACTAATAACCCGCAGGAGCTACCACCAAGTATCTCTGAGGCAAGGATTACTGCAGTTATCGATCACCATAAGCTCGTTGGCGGCCTCCAAACAGACGTTCCGATTGAGATTACTATGCGTCCACTCGCCTGTACGGCCACAGTGATGTTCGACGTGATGGGTATCAAAGCTTCTGAATTGCCTAAGGAAATTGCTGGCGTAATGCTCTCGTGCATTCTCTCTGATACGCTTGAGTTTCGCTCACCAACCACCACGCCGCACGACAAAGATGTTGCCGAACAGCTCGCGCTCGCGCTTGGTGTCAGTATTCCTGACGTTGCGGCCCAGCTCTTCGCCGCTAAGTCTGATATTTCTTCCTTTACTGATACTGGCCTCGTCACGCTCGATAGTAAGAAGTTTGCGGTAGGGGAGAAGAATATCCGTGTTTCGGTGATTGAGACAACCAATCCTGAAATGGTACTGGCGCGTCACGCAGGTATTGTGGCTGCAATCGAGACATTGGTGGCAGAAGAGCATGATGTTGATGATGTTCTGTTTTTCATTGTCGATATTTTGAAAGAAGAAGCGACAGTTTTGACCTATAGCGACCTCACAAAGCAGATTGTTGCCGCTTCCTTTGGGGTGACAGTTACCGGTGAAACTGAGGTGCTGCCAGGGATACTGTCACGTAAGAAGCAAATCTTGCCAGCCTTGAAGCTCTAAGGAGTAATTGTTATCCACTCGCGTTTATAACCCGCCTGAAGCCACGCTTCAGGCGGGTTATACTGTATAGAGATTGGTGGGAACCAATTTGTTAGCATTATTTTTTTGTATGCCGAGTATTAAAGCTTCGTTTGGAACTATTAGTTTATTTGTATTGTTTATTTTTGCGTGCGTGGCCATGGTCGCAAACGCGCAAGAGCTAAGCCCGCAAGAGCGGTTTGAGGCGCTCCAGGCCGAGACTGAGGCCAATCGGGCAGAACGCGCAGAGCTTCGAGATGATCGCCAGGCAAGTGTCGCTTCGAGTTCAGAAGCACGACAAGAAATACGCGAAGCGCGTCGCGTCGCCTTGACCGAACGCCTGCAGCAGCGAATCACTAATTTAGCGGCCAATATCTCCAATCGAATGGATGCGGCGATTGCTCGACTTAATCAGATTGCTGGCCGACTGGAAGTCCGGATTGACCAGTTAGAGGCCGCTGGTGTCGATGTAACTGAAGCTGAAGCAGAGCTCAACAAAGCTACTGAATCATTGGAGCGAGCAGCTGGTACGATTTCTGACATTGACGCAATTATGGCCGACGTGACTGGTTCTGAGTCTCCGGCGCAAATGTGGCAGACCGGACGTGACACGTTTGTCGTGGTGAAGAGCGATCTTCAGAGCGCGCGTGAAGCACTTCGAGCATCGGTTGCTGCATTGAAGCAGGCAGCAGGTGAGGCTGGTCTTCAGGCCGGAGGCAGTAGTGCGGTTCGCCAAGATGAAGCTGGCACTCCCGAAGCAGCTGAAGTCGGTAATGAATAGTCGGTAATCCATATATATTGTATGCAACCAAACACAAATCCCACCCCAGAACCAGTTATTGCGCCTGATGAGCTTAAGTTACCTGAAGAAGCAATGCGTGTCAGTCATGGAGGTAGTGGTGAGCAGGCAACACTCCCTATCATCCTTGGCGTTATCATAGTAATGCTCGTCCTCATCCTTGGTGGCCTCTACCTGTGGGGGTCAACGCTTGGTCCAGCACCAATGAATACAGATGATGGTTCGACTCGACCAACCGCTGAAGAGAATAACGAACCAGAAAGCAATACGGCTGATGCGCAGGTGCAGGCACTTGAAACCGTTAGTACCTCAAACGAAATTGACGCGATTGAGGCTGACCTTGAAGCAACTAACCTCGATGCCATCGATATGGAGCTCGGCACAATAGATGCAGAGCTCGGTGCGGCGGCTGAGTAGCGAGTGGGTATAAAAGCGGCGGGCGTTAGCCCGCCGCTTTTTGCGTGTTTACATGTTTCTTCCAACTATTCTATTTTTTATATTATATTTTGACTTTTACCCATATATCCGTACACTAGCGCGTACTATGTCTACACACGCACACACACATCACGCCCACGATATCGACTTTAAAACCGCTTTTTCGGTTACTAAAGAAGCCGGTTCACAGGTGAAAATTACCGGAGAAATTCCGTACACAGAGCTAGAAGGTGAGCGCGCCCGCGCGGTGGCCTATCTGGGGAAGAACATTAAGCTCGACGGGTTCCGTGAAGGGCACGTACCAGAAGCAATTTTGGTAAAGCACATTGGTGAAATGGCGATTTTAAACGAAATGGCAGAACGGGCGTTGGCACACATGTACCCACACATTGTTGAGGCACATGAATTGCCGGTCATCGGGCATCCAAAGGTAGAAATAACAAAGCTCGCACCGGGTAACCCGCTTGGATTCACGCTCACGGTTGCGGTGCTGCCTACAATTACGCTTCCTGACTACATGAGTCTTGCTGCTACCGTCAATAAAGATAAAGCCTCAGGAGATGTAACCGACGAGGAGGTAGACAAACAAATTGCCGATATTCTACGTCAGAAGATTGCGTACGAACGACTTCAGGCTAAGGCGGCAGCGAAGGCTGAGGCAGGAGATGACACCGATGCAGCTACCCTACCAACGCCAGAGAGCGAGGCAGCAAAGGCTGAAGAAGAGGCTTTTGATCCCGCCAATATCGAACTTCCTGAACTCACTGACGAATACGTCGCAACTCTCGGCCAGCCTGGCCAGTTTGCTGGTGTAGCTGACTTTAAGGCAAAGATTCGTGAGCATATTCAGATTGAAAAGACACGTGACGTAGCAGCGACCCACCGAGCCAAGCTCACTGATGCAGTCGTTGAAGCCAGTTCAATGGAGCTGCCGCAAATTTTGATTGATTCAGAATTGAGCCAGATGTTTGCCCAGATGGAAGAAGACATTAAGCGCGCTGGACTCAAGTTTGAGGATTACCTGGAGCACATCAAAAAGTCGAAGGAGGATTTGGTTACCGAGTGGACACCGATGGCCGAGAAGCGCGCCAAGCTCCAGTTGGTCTTAAATGAAATTGCTAAGGTGGAGAAGGTTCTCCCCGACGCAGAACAGCTTGAAGCCCAGGTGAAGCAACTCATGGAACAGTATAAAGATGCTGATGAACACCGGGTTCGAGTCTATATTGCGAGTGTGATGCAGAACGAAGCCGTGATGCAGAAGCTTGAGGCAGCAAACTAATAGTAAAATAGCCGGCACCCGTTAGGTGTTGGCTATTTTCTTTTATGATGGTTTTTTGCTAGGATGCTTATATCACGACAGTGATATTGGATAAATTGCAATTGTATATGGATAAAATTATAGGTGAAATGGCACAATTGGTGCCAATGGTGATTGAAAAGACCCACGGTGGTGAGCGGGCGTACGACATTTTCTCCCGTCTCCTTAAGGAGCGGATTGTCTTTGTGACAGGGGGAATTGAAGATCATATGGCCAACTTGGTGGTAGCACAGCTCCTCTTTTTGGAGTCGGAGGATCCAAAGAAGGATATCTTCCTCTACATCAACTCGCCGGGTGGGAGTGTGACGGCCGGACTCTCGATTGTTGATACGATGAACCATATCAAGCCAGATGTGGCGACGGTCTGTACCGGGCTCGCTGCTTCAATGGGATCGATCATTCTTTCTCAGGGAGCCAAAGGCAAGCGTTCGATTTTGCCAAACGCCGAGGTTATGATTCACCAGCCGTGGGGCGGGACGCAGGGACAGGCGAGTGATATTGAGATTACCGCACGCCATATCTTGAAGACGCGTGATCGCCTCAATAAGATGCTCGC
>CAYRMU010000032.1:0-8475 GCA_964425655.1 uncultured Candidatus Saccharibacteria bacterium
GCATCCATAGCTGGAGCACCGACAGCGCGGGCCTCCATCATGTCACCACCCTTACCGTAGTAGTAGGCATCGTCACCATTCTCGTAGAAGCCAACTAACTTTCCGAGCTCCTTGCCCAGGCTATCGGCAATTACCTGTGCTTTCGCTTTAGCGTCTTCAATTGCAAGTGTTCGTGCTTCATCTTTCAGCTCTGACTCATCATCAATGGTAAATGAAAGGCTTGAGATATTGGTAGCACCACGCTCACCGACACCGCCAATTAAGCCCCCGGCTGTATCAAGTGCGCGTACCTTCACTTGTACGTTCTGCATTACTTCAAAACCGTCTTGAATTGGTTCTGAAGGTGGACAGTATGAACCAAATGCACACGGCTTGTCCTCGTACCGGTACTTCGGATTGAGGTTGTAGTACTCAGTCTTAATATCTGCCTCAGCCACACCGGCTTCTGTTAGGTACCCCATAATCGCAGCCATCACTTCGGAATTTTGGTTCTGAGCGGCGGTTGCATCTGCCCCTTCAGTTTGCACGGTAAACGTAAAAGCACCAATGTCTGGCTTAGCGAGCACCTCCCCTTCACCAGTGACCGAGATACTCGTTTCGCCAGTATAGGTCCCTTCAGCCATTTTGAGCGTCAGGTACGTGTATGCAGCCAATGCAGCCACGACACCCACGAGCGCCAAAACCAATAACCCCCGAACGTACTTGTTTTGCATCAATGTATTTTGCATATATGTAAAATTACTGCCCGATTAAAAAAGACTGCGAATCTTTTGCTTAATTGTACTCCAGCTACTCCCCTCTCCGCAAACCTCCACAAACGTCGCCATATCTGCCTCACTCAACTGCAGTGGGTTTGATTGCTCACCAATGAGAAAGTACATCACTGAATCACTGCCTGGCACATGATCAATTGACAGGGCGTGCCCGAGCTCATGCGCCAACACAAGTTTCAACTCATCGCGGTCGGCAAAGGTGTAGATATCAATCCGCCCTTCGCTGCTATAGGTTCCTTGGGTGAACTCGCGGGCAGCACCGAAACTATCATTGTATTCCACAACCTCGTCATTGTAGCGGGCAACAATACTATTCCCTCGTTCACTGATAGTGTTGATTTGCTCCACCAATCGATTCAGCTCCTCGCGCTCATCCTCGAGTGCTGTGCGACGCTCCTCGAGCGCCGCGGCATCGGTACGGAGGACTGCGTAGGCTTCCTCAGGCGCCCCACCTTCAGCGTTGTACCTGGCTACGGTTTCATTGTAGCGATTGAGGTCACGCTCGTACCGTGTTACCTCGGACTCATGGGTCTCCTGTAGTGCATCGTAGTTAGTAACGAGCGCTGTGTACTCTTCACTAATAGTCAGGTTGACCTGCTCAGCGACCGATAGCTCTGCTCGCCTCGCTTCCTCGGCTTCAGTAAAGGCTTGGCGGTCATCGTAGCGGAAGTTTACCGTGAAATCGGCACTGTCGTCATACACAAACAGTTCTTGCTTGGCCGCGTCCTCCCAAACCGCTTCAGCTCCCGCAATTGCCGCCAGAGCGTCCTCACGACTGAGGTTAAACCGCTCGTCGAGCTCACCTAACCGGTACGTAATCGGAATTGGGCAAATCGCCGATATGGCGACGTAGAAATACCCAGCCGCTGAAAGCGTCGTGACAATAAACACAAAAGCTAAACTGCTTCGCATCGCTCTATAATACCAAAGACACCACCAACGTGTCTTTGTGTACTAATTGTTTAATGGTGCGCCAGCGGCAAAACGTTACTTTTGTAACAATAGAAAAAGCGGCACTCTGCGGGGACTTCGCGTCGCGTCGCGTCGTCCCGGCACAGGGCCGCTTTCTTCTATACAGACAAGTTTAGCACGTGCCATTTTTAAGCGATGACTTCTTATCCACTACTCCACCGCACTGGTTGACGGAACGTGATTATGCGCTACATTTGCACGTAGATTTGTGGAGGAAACTATGGACGACATGAGTAAAACCATCATTGCAGGTCATCGCGTCTCGCTCGGCAGTAAGGCACACCAGCTCTACCTCGACTTCATTCACCTTGGTGTTGCGCTACTGCCAAACCGAAAATACGAGGTGACGTACCAAGTGAACACCCGTCACCTTTGGGAAAATGAAGGCGGTATCAGCTGTGAAGGATCAGGAGAAACACTCGAAGCAGCCATCGCTGCTTGTATCGCAGCGCACCAAGCTGCCAACAAGACGAAGTCTGACTTCCAGGTAGCCTGGTCGGCGACACTTACGGTCAGTCACGGTACCTGGAAGCGGAGCTTGGCCATTTCCCCGGACCTCTACCGCGCACTTGTCCCCAGCGGTTTATTTGAAGCCCCACACCGTAGGCAAAACACCCCGCTCATTTTGACCAACCCTCGTGTCTAAAAACCAAAACCGCACCCTACTTTAGAGTGCGGTTTTTTTAGTCAATTATTGACATAGTACTATGTTGTAGTACCGTTGGCAGGGTTCAAATTGAAGGAGTCTTGCACATGTTCCCCACTGCAGTTATCCGAGCCCGCATCTGCGATATCGATACAGACGGCCAGGAAATCTTTACAACGCTCATCATCGTGAAGCGCAACTGCCCCATTACCTTTGTCCCGGATGAGTGGGTCGTTACCTCGAACAAGCGAGGCCAAAAGACTACCGATAGCGCCGGAAGCGGTGCTGGTGTCTGTATCGATACTACACCGCCTGAAACAGCCTTTGCCGACGGAGAGTGGGTTCGCATCTACAACACCAACGCTGGCACCTATGGTCTCTGTCACGACTTCGAAGAAGCGGCGACCAGTTTCGGGAATGACGGCTGGGTAGTGTACACACCTGAAGAAGCTCAGTGTCTCTACCCCTGGTCAACTATCCTCGAATTCGAAGACTGACCCCGTACAGAAACAGCCGCGCACCCAAGAGGTGCGCGGCTGAAACTTTTCTACATCTTTCTATTTTTCATTTCTATATTTAATCTTCTGCTATTTCCCTTCTTTCTTCGTCAACTTCGAGCGAGTCAGCGCCTGGGCTGCGTTCATACTGTGCTGGTAGTACAAGGCCTTGACTCCACTCTTCCACGCGCGCATGTAGAGGGCGTTGATGTCTTTTGGTGAGACTTCTGGTGGCACCATGACGTTCAGTGACTGCCCTTGGTCGATAAATTCCTGACGAGCAGCCGCTTGATCGATGACCGCGTTTTGATCGATTTCTGCAAAGGTGCGGAAGACGGCCTTTTCGTTATCTGAGAGTTCAGGGAGGTGCTGTACAGAGCCATCGTTATCACGGATACTGTTCCAGATTTCTTTGGTGTTCATACCCTTCGCCTCAAGCAATTCTTCGAGGAATGGATTCTTAATAGTCACCTTGAGCTTCGCCACGTCTTTTACGTAGCAGTTACTCCAGACTGGCTCAATCCCCTGTGATACCTGGCCCAAGATAAACGCACTTGAGGTCGTTGGCGCAATGGCCATAGTGGTGGTGTTGCGGCGACCGTAGCCCTTCAAGATTTCCGGCTCGCCGTACTCCTTGCCCATTTCCGCACTGGCAGCCTTGGCGCGATCGCCGAGGACTTTAAATACTTCTACGTTGAGCGCAGCCGCTTCAGCGCTTTCAAATGGAATCATCTTCTCCTGGAGGAGTGAGTGCCACCCGAGGACACCCATACCGAGCGCCCGGTTCTGTACCGCAAAGTTGTACGCACGCTCCATGAAGTAGAAGGCCATCTTTTCTTCAGGGTCTTCACTATCGCGGAGTGCCTCGAGCTTTGAACAGAACTCGCTCATAACCGCATCGAGGAGGTAGGTTACCGTCTCAACGAGATCGGTATCTTTCCAGTCATCGTACCAAAGGACATTGATTGACGAGAGGCAGCACACGAATGACCAGTCGCGGTTACTCGGCAACATAATTTCTGAGCAGAGGTTGGACGCGACGATTTTGAGCCCCTTGTCTTTGTAGACATCAACGGTGCCGTTGTTGGCGTTATCGATGAAGACGATGTATGGGTACCCCATCTCACCGCGGCGCTGAATGACACGTGCCCACAAGGCCCGCTTTTCTTCATCACCCGCTGCCATCTCCTCAAGCCAGGCATCGGTTACGGTAACGGCGTGGGTCATGGTCTGGATTGGGTTGCCTTCAGTACCAATATCGAGGAACTCAAGGATGTCTGGGTGCTCAATCGGCATGTACGGACTGAAGCTACCGCGACGCACCTTACCCTGACTCACCACATCAACCATGGTTTCAAAGAGCTGCATGAAGGTTACCGGACCGTTACTCGAGCCGTTCTCACCAATAGAGGCACCACGTGGACGTAGGTCACCAAAGAAGCCGGAGGTCCCCCCACCGTACTTACTCATCATACTGGCTTCAGCGTGCGTGTAGAGGATGCCTGCCATGTCGTCGGGTAGGTACGATCCAAAGCAACTAATCGGTAGTCCACGCTTCGTGCCGAAGTTGGCCCACACTGGTGAGGCAAACGAAATCCAACCTCGAGCGGTGTAGTCAACGATTTTATCGGAAAAGCCAGGTTTGTTGAGAATTTTTTCGGCCGCGTCACCAATAGCGCGAACCCGTTCTTCGGCGGTCTGTCCTTCACTTAAGTAGCCACGGGCCAAGAAGGCGCGTGCGTTGTCGTTCAGCCAGTACCATGGGTCTCTTGTCATACGTTGTCGGGATTAGTGGTGGTGATAGTTAAAACAGGTCAGCACTGGTGACACTGCCGCTGCGCTTGTTGTAGTTGATTGATCGCTTCTGGAAGAAGTCGACGTGCTTCGTGGCGATGACTTCTGCATCAAACCAGTCAGTCTCATCGATGAGTGCTTCATCAATGGTGAATACCGGGTCAAACCCAATACTCTTGAGTGAGTTGTTGAGACGATTCTTGATGAACTCCTTAACGGTTGCCTTCGGCAAGAAACTTAGTTCACCCTTCTCAAAGATCCAGTCAATGATGTTGCTTTCGGCATCGAACGCTTCCTGACAGAGGGTTGCCACCTGTGTCTTCAGCGCATCGTCAAACCACTCAGGGTGTTCTCCACGGATGAGGTTGATGATATCGATACCAAAGAGACCGTGAATCTGCTCTTCCTTACTCGTTGCCTCCACAGCATTACTGATACCCTTAAACAAGTTCTTGTGCTTGTTGAATGACATCATAATGAGGAACTGTGAGAATAGACTCACGTGCTCAATAAAGAGTGAAAACAAGAGGATGGCCTGTGCGTAGTCACGGTTTTCATTGGTCCGTGAAAGCGTGATTACCTTCTCGAGGTACGCAATGCGTTCACGCATGACAGGTACCTTGGTGAGTGCCTGGAATTCTTGGTTCAAACCGAGAATCTCAATCAAGTGTGAGTACGCATCCATGTGACGCACTTCACTCTCAGCAAAGGTGAAACCAACGGCACCAATCTCTGGCTTCGGCATCTTCTTGTAGATATCGCCCCAGAAGGTCTTTACCGCTACCTCAATCTGGGCGATAGCGAGCATCGTCTTCTTGATAGCGTCACGCTCAGCATCGGTAATATTTACCTTGAAGTCATGAATGTCACTCGTGAAGTTGAACTCCGTGTGAATCCAGTATGAGTGACGAACCGCACTCACGTACTCAGCGAGCTCAGGGTACTCGTACGGCTTTAGGTTGACGCGCTTCTTAAAGATGTCACGTTCGCGCATCTTCTTGCGTTCATTGCGGTAGAGAATGTATGCCTTGGCGGTCTCGAAGAAATCGAGCTCCATCAGCACCTTTTCAACGAGGTCTTGCACTTCCTCCACGTTAGGACACCCGTCAACGCACTTCTGCGCCAACGCACTTCCTGGCTCAGCCGTATTTGCCTGCACGCACAAAGCGAGGGTTTTCTGGTGCACTTGCTCAGCTACCTTCTGTGCGGCTTCTGGCGAACCTTCGCCAGTTTCTTTAAAGGCTTTAGAGACCGCATACGCAACTTTATCAATCGTAAAAGCCTGGATTGAACCGTCACGCTTGCGAATATTAGTAATTTCCATAGGTGGCAACATCGACAAAACTAGAACTCATAAGAACACGGGGTGATCGCGTACACAAACGATTGTTGGTGGGACACGTGCCACTGCAGCCGGCTAGGAAGGTTGGCACCGTGTCAGTCATTTCTGTGCACGATCGGGTAATTTTTTGAGTGTAAAACACACAACCATGTACAAATACATGGCACCAAGAAAATGGAGCGTGTGTCTAACCTCCGACACCACTCGAGTGGAGACTCGGTCGAGTGATAGCTCAATGGTAGCGCTGGGGGGTGCTTTTGTAAAACAACGGAAAAACAAGGGTTTTGTGGATAAACGATGACCGTTATTTCAAAATATGGCGCTATTACGGACCATTTCAGCAGCCAGCTTTCGGATCCGTAAAAAAGGCTACTGTGGATAGCAATTGCTTTGCCAATTGCGCAAGTAAGTGGCTCAATGCACGCTAAAAAAGCCCCCCTACCCCTTGCAAAAGTACGTAAAAAGCGCATAGTACGACAAGCATCATCTGCTCTTTACGGCACTCTAGAAGAAAGGGTCCACGCACATGCTTACTGTTGGCCAATGGGTAGTCTATGGAGCCCACGGGGTGGGAAGAATAACTGCCATTGAGCCTGAGGCTTCGATGGCAAACACTATGTTTTATGTGGTTCGGTTTGAGCGCGATAAGCTGGTGGTTAAAATACCAGTGAGGCGTACGGAAAATCTCCGACCGCTCAGTAAAAAGATCACCCTCAAACGCGCACTCAAGGAGCTGGTTCACCGACGAGTCAAACCGCGTACGTACTGGCACCTGCGTGAGGCGGGTTATAAAGCCCAGCTACACAGTGGCAACATTACCACCCTTGCTGAGCTGACCCGAAACCTCTACATCACCGACAGTGAGCAGCAGTCATTCAGTGAGCGGGAAATCTATGACGAAGCACTACTCCGACTGACTGACGAAGTGTCGATGGTAACAGGCTGGAGCCACGTCGATACAGCAGCACTCATTGAAGAGGCACTGGCAACCAAACGGCTACCGAAAGAAATTGAAACACTGGGCTGAGTCCCCTGCCGCACGTCCTAGACGTGCGGCATTTTATAGTACCCCCACCTCCGTTCACCAAAGTGCTTGCAATCATAGGAAAAAAGCTGCATAGTTCTCCCTAATTTTGTTCCTTCCCTAAGGGAGATACCTCATGCCTCTACCAGCACTGGACTGCGGAACTGTTTTGTTTGTTCCCCGCCAAGGACTGTTTCGGGTTGCCGCTGTACGTCAACAGGTGATCAATGAACAGCGCTACGCAATATGCGACATGCACCATGTCTTCACGGGCAAACCCTGCAGTCAAGCGCAGAGCGGCCTCGAGCGCACCAACGCCCGGGAGCCCACCTCAGCGCAGATTGCCTTTGAGCGGGCCAAGCTGCTGCGAGAGCCACCGCGCCGCTCCATCAATGGACCCTGGCATAAACAAAAAGCCACTCTTGAAGATAGACTCAAGATTGGCACCCTGGAGAAAAATGTGGAGGTGCTCCGCATGCTCCATCGGATTGATCAAGACCGCTGGAAAACGGCTCGCGTTGAGTTCTACCAACATGTATTGGATCTGGTCGCGGAAGAGCTGGCGTTCGTCCTTAAAGAACCACTCGAAACATCCCGACGTACCATCGTGCAAACACTCAACAACATGGTGCTTGAGCACCTGTAACAAAAACGCCGCGAGTCACAGACTCGCGGCGCCTTTTATTTTCCCACTACCGTCGCAAACTATCGCGAATCTCGCGCAAAAGTTTCACCTCTTCACTTGGCTCAGCTGGAGCTGCTGGTGCTGCTGCTTCTTTTTTAGCCGTCATTTCTTGCGCGTGATTAATTGCCTTAATCACCATAAAGATGACGAACGCAATAATAACGAAATCAACCACCGCCTGGAGGAAAACGCCGTATGAGATAGTAGCACTTCCAACAGAGTGATTGAGACTGCGTAAATCAATCCCACCAATCAAAATCCCGACCATCGGCATAATGATGTTATCTACCAGTGACGCAACGATCTTGCCAAATGCGGCACCAATCACAACTGCCACCGCCAAATCGATAACATTACCCTTCACTGCAAACGCTTTAAATTCTTCAATAAAGGACTTCATATTTAAAATTACCTATCGGTTAATATACCAATGATACGCCGAAGCAGCCCTACCGACAACACGTAATCAATTAGAAAAACAATTTGGCGAGATAGAAGCCCACTCCGCCACCGAGCATAAAGGCAAAAAATAGTGCCACTTTTACCGTTTCATCCATATCGCTACAGTATACCGTACCACAAAGAAAGGACTCGACTTTTTCCAAAAAAATAGGTATAAATAGTGCCACTCGATTGGCCACCTGACCCCCATTCGAGCACATCTGGCGGCTATAGTATAACGGTTAGTGCATCGGTTTGTGGTACCGATAGTTCGGGTTCGATTCCCGGTAGCCGCCCAAAA
>CAYRMU010000033.1:0-3412 GCA_964425655.1 uncultured Candidatus Saccharibacteria bacterium
AGAAATTTTCCGCGACCCCGGCTCGCCGGCCCAAAGGGTCCCCGGCTCCGCCTTTCGACTCCCACCCGTTGCTACAAAATATAATAAAACCCAAGCATACGCTTGAGTTTTAATATTTTGTGCCTCGGGAGGGAGTCGAACCCTCACGCCTTGCGACACACGATTTTGAGTCGTGCGCGTATACCAATTCCGCCACCGAGGCATCTTTGCACGGCGTGAGTATAGCAGAAATATAGCCACATTTCCACATAAAAAAGTTATAAACAGGCTTCTTTTCTCGGTGTGGTAGAATGTCGGTACGAAGGGCAAGGAGGCTCTTGAGGTATTTAATTGTTGCGTATGGCTTTTCAAGGAGATTCAATATTTTGGGTAGAGGTAGAGAAAATTGTTCCGAATCCGTTTCAACCACGGCGGGAATTTGATGAAGATAAGTTGCGCGAATTGGCGGAGTCAATTCGCATGTACGGCGTGCTACAGCCACTGACGGTGACGCGCAAAGAAATTTACGATGAAGACGGTTCATTCCGCAGTGAGTACGAACTGATTGCTGGTGAGCGACGGTTGCGTGCCTCACGCCTCGCTGGGCTTGAGCAGGTGCCGGTACTCATTCGCTCAGGTGAGCAAACAGAGCAAGAGAAGCTCGAGCTCGCGATTATCGAAAACTTGCAGCGTGAAGACCTCAACGCAGTGGATCGGGCGTTGGCCTTCAAGCAGCTTGCGGATATGTTCACGCTCTCGCACAGTGAGGTGGCAAAGAAAGTTGGTCGCTCTCGTGAGTACGTCAGTAATAGTATTCGCTTACTGGCACTGCCTGAAGTGATTCTCGATGCCTTGAAGCGCAGTGAAATAAGTGAAGGTCATGCGCGCACGCTCTTGATGCTTAAAGATAGACCAGAAGAGCAGAACGTTGTGTTTCGAGAAATTCTCCTCAAGAAGCTTTCAGTCCGTGAAGTTGAGCGTATTAGTCGAAAGATTGCGACTGATAGGGTACGCAAGCGGGAGTGGCTCGATACTGATGCGCACTTAATCGAAATGGAGCGAGCCTTTACCGATACCTTGGGTACTCGCGTGCAGATCTCAAAGACAGACTTCGGTGGCAAGCTCACCATTGATTATTTCTCTGAGACTGATCTGGAGAAATTGCTCGCGGTTATCAAAACCAAGGAAGGTATGTGGGAGACACCGCAAGTCCCGGCAGCAGAAGCTAGTAACACCGGCGAGACGGTCATCCGCACTATGGACGAGATGGTAGCGCCGCTGCAGGACATTGTTGATGCTACACCGCTTGAGTTAGTAGAGGAGATGGATATTGAGGTGTCGAGTGTGCCAGAGATTCCACCTGTATCTCAATATGTAACTGAAGCGCCAGTTTCTGTTCCTCCACCACAGTTTGCAGCAGCGCCACTAACTCCGCCAGCGCCACAAGTTGCTTCGGTGGCCCCAGAGATTCCGGCAGTAGCAGCTCCAGCACCAGTTACGCCACCGCCGTCGTACCAGGCTCCTGAACCGGTTATTGAAGTAGCACCAGTGTACGTACCGCCAGCACCACCGATGACCGAGACGTATCCTGCGCCAGCACCGGTGATTCCGAGTACGCCTGTATACACAGCAGCACCTGTGGTTGCTCCGCAGCCACCAGTATCGAGTGTCCCTGCACAACCGGCAGTTGTACCGCCAGCACCAGTAGTACCACCAGCTCCGGTTACCCCGGCAGTACCACCAAAAGTTGAACCACCTGAGGATGATTTGTACTCGATGAAAAACTTCTCTCTGTAAACTAGAGTGAGTTGGCAAAAAGCCGGAAACGTTAGTTTCCGGCTTTTTCGTCTTCGCGAGCTTGGAGTGCCGCTCTAATGCGGCGCTTGGCGAGAGATGTCTTCGCGCCCTGGAGCCACTTTTGCGTAGGGTGTGCTGACTGCTTGGTCTCAATTACTACGATGTCACCGTTTCTGAGTTCACTATCGAGCTGGGCCATCTTGTTGTTTACCTTACTGAAGGCAATGTGGTCACCAACCTCAGAGTGAATGGCGTAGGCGAAATCGATTGGAGTGGCGCCAACCGGGAGGTCGACGACGTCACCGTTTGGTGTAAAGACGAAGATGCGATTCTCAAAGAAGTCTTTGCGCATGTCGTCGATAAACTCCTGACTCGTACTTTTTTCCTTCGTGTACATTTCACCAATTTGCTGAATCCACTGCGGGATTTTTTGTCGGGGCAGAATGTGCTTAATGGCATTGATGTCGCGCTGTGGCGTTTCCGCTTTTGGTTGATTGCGCCACGCAAACGGACGGAAGAGGGTAGGGACGAGGTTAGCAAACCAACCAGCGTTCGCCCCATCAGGAACAATTTTGGCTTTGTAGGCAATGTGTGAGGCAATACCGTACTCAGCTTCTTGGTGCATCTTCTTGGTACGGATTTGGATTTCAAAAATTTTCCCGCTCCCACTAATGACGGTAGTGTGAATTGATTGGTAGCCGTTTGGCTTCGGGAAGTTAATGTAGTCCTTGATGCGCTTTGGTAGTGGGCGCCAGAGCGTGTGGACGACCCCCATAGCCTGGTAGCAATCCTCAATAGTATCGACAACAATACGCATGGCGAGAAGGTCGTATACGTCATCGAGGTTCCAGTCTTTACGCTTGAGTTTATGGTAGAGACTATACGTCCCCTTAACACGGTACGAAGTTTGGAAGTTTTTAAGACCCGCTTCAGCTAATTTCTTTTGCAGGTTTTTACGCTCGCGCTCGAGAATCTCTTCAGACTTCTTGGCTTTGGTTTCAAGGAGCTTCACGACGCGCGCGTGCTCGTCAGGGTGGACGTAGGGGAAGGCCAGGTCTTCGAGCTCCTTACGAATACGGCCCATTCCTAAACGGTGGGCAACCGGTACGTAGATTTCGAGCGTCTCGCGCCCAATACGGAGCTGCTTCTCGGCTGGCACGTGGCCAAGAGTCTGCATGTTGTGGAGGCGATCCACAAGCTTGATGATAAGTACACGAATGTCCTGGCTGGTGGCAACAAAGAGCTTTCGCAAACTTTCGTTGTGCCGGTCGGTACCGTAGTAGCGGACTGATGACAACTTGGTAACACCTTCAACGAGGAAGAGGATTTCCTCACCAAATTCTTTACGAATATCTTCACTAGTCACGTCAGTGTCTTCGATGGTGTCGTGGAGTAGTCCGGCAGAAATGGTGCGCGGCCCCATGCCCATCTCGGCCAGTTTTTGCGCAATTGCGGTAAGGTGGGAGAGATACGGCTCACCTGAGTAGCGGGTGTGTCCCTCGTGCGCTTTTTCGGCGAAGTTGTAGGCGCGTTCAATGAGTGCCTTGTCGGCGTCGGTGATGTGCTGCGCAGAGCGGAGAATGTCTTTTAATGTGACCATATTTTTATTCTACGCTGAACTGCATTTCTGGCAAGG
>CAYRMU010000033.1:3512-8461 GCA_964425655.1 uncultured Candidatus Saccharibacteria bacterium
TGTCTTTTAATGTGACCATATTTTTATTCTACGCTGAACTGCATTTCTGGCAAGGTACAGCAAAAAACCCAGTTCGAGATCCGAACTCGAACTGGGTTTTAGTTTGCAGGTGCTACTTCAGTAGGGCTATTGCGTCTTCGATGGTGAACTTCTCAAGGTCGGCGTTATCGGGGAGACTGATGCGCTTGAACCCTTTGCGGAGGTAGCGGCCAGACTTTGATTCAAAGACGTTGATCATTTTGCGAGTCTTTGGATGGATGCCAAGGGCTTTAACCATCTTCTCACCTTTACGACCCTGCTTTGGTTCGGCGAGGATGGTCATGGCGCGCTTAAAGGTGATGTCGTAGGGGTTATCAGTACCCTTGAGCGATCGGAAATCACCGGCGTGGACGATGTATGGCCCGAATTGTCCTGAGTTAGCAATAACTGGCTCGCCGGTTTCTGGGTGGGGACCAAGCTCGCGGGGGAGCAGGAGGAACTTCACCGCTTCCTCGAGGGTGACTTCTTCAGGCTTTACGGTGGCTGGCAGCGACGCACGACGTGGCTTCGGAGCTTTCTTATCTTTTTTATCAGGGGTTTCACCGAGCTGTACGTACGGACCAAACCTGCCTTCGAGTACAAAGATTGGTTCACCGGTTTCGGGATGATTGCCCAATGGTTCATCGCCAGCCAGTTCAGCACCGGTTATGGTGCGCGCTCCTTCACAATCGGGATACCGACCACAGGAGAGGAACTTGCCACCACGACCAAGCTTGATGACCATAGCTGCGCCACAGGTAGGGCACGGGAACTCTTTCGGTCCATCACCGAGGTTGGTGAGCTTCTCAATATTTTCTTTTGCTGCAACGGCAGCTCGAAACGGAATATAGAAATCTTTAAGGGTCTTCACGTACGTGCGTGTGCCTTCAGCAATTTCATCGAGACCGTCTTCCATTTCGCTGGTGAAGGTATCACTAATGTAGTCTGCAAAATGCTCTTCGAGGAAACTCGATACAACATCACCGGTGTCAGTTGGGAATAGCGTACGACCTTCCTTGGCCACGTAGCCGCGCTCCACGATGGTGTTCATGATTGAGGCGTAGGTTGATGGGCGCCCGATACCGCGCTTCTCGAGCTCTTTGATGAGGCCGGCTTCAGAGTAGCGGCTTGGTGGTTGGGTCTGCTTTGCTTCGATAGTAACCTCCTTCACGGTGAGTGCATCACCAATGTCGAGCTTCGGCACTTCAACGTCTTCGCCTCGTGCACGCGGGTCAGCTTTAAGCCATCCGTCGAAGATAACGCGTGAACCGTTTACACTGAAATCGGGAATGGTCTCCTTAGTACCAGTGACATTGGTGAGAATTTTTGTGCGTTTGAGCTGTGCGTCAGCCATTTGGGACGCGACGGCTCGTGCAAAGATAAGCCCGTAGAGCATTTTTTGATCAACGGTAGCCCCTGCGACTTCACGCCCAAAGTTGGTCGGGCGTACGGCTTCGTGGGCTTCCTGGGCTGACTTACTCTTGGTTGTAAAGGTGCGGGGTGCCAGGTAGCCTTTGCCGTACTCCTCGACGATGTACGCATGCATTTGCTTCAGGGCGATTGGACTCATGTTGGTTGAGTCGGTACGCATGTAGGTGATGTGACCAGCTTCGTAGAGTTTCTGAGCAGCCTGCATGGTGCGTGATGGAGAAAAGCCAAGGCGGGTAGAGGCAGCCTGCTGCAGGGTAGAGGTGGTGAATGGTGGGCGCGGTGATCGCTTGGCCTCACTTTCTTTGATATCGGTAATAACCCAGTCGTTACTCTCACCAACTTTTTTAATGCGCTTTGCTTCGGCTTCTTCCTGCGGCTCGATGGTGCAGGCAAACGGCATCGCAAGTTTAGCTTTACTTGCGTTTGCAGTAAGGACGAAGAAATCATCAGGAATGAACGCGCGAATTTCCCGCTCGCGCTCCATGAGGATGCGAAGCGCCGGCGATTGCACGCGACCAGCAGACAGGCCGTAGCGAACTTTCTTCCAGATAAGACCAGAGAGATCGTAGCCAACCAAACGATCGAGGACGCGGCGTGCTTCTTGGGCCTCCTTGAGGTGTAGGTCAATCGCGCGTGGGTGCTTTACCGCTTCTTCTACCGCGGGCTTAGTAATTTCGTGAAAGACGATTCGCTTTTGGTTTTTGTTGGCATCCTTAATGAGCTCAGCGACGTGCCAGGCAATTGCTTCACCTTCACGGTCGGGGTCGGATGCGAGGAGAACGGTGTCGGCCTTCTTAGCGGCAGCCTTAAGGCCGGCGATGACTTTCTCCTTACCCGGCGACACAATGTAGCGCGGCACGAAACCACCGTCGATATCGACGGCGTCTTTATTGCTCTTCGGGAGGTCACGAACGTGTCCAATAGAGGACATTACGGTAAAGCCAGGACCGAGGTATTTCTCAATGGTTTTCGCCTTGGCCGGTGATTCCACAATAACGAGGGTTTGTTTTGACATATATAGGTAGTGACGTAACAAATACTATTGATGGGGCCCTGTGTCAAATAAGTCGACGGTATATCCCATTTTCATTAGCTATATATCCTTTCAGCTCAAGGTGCATTAAGAGTACGTTTGCTTCGTGGGCAGGAAGGGCGAGTGCAGTGAGTAGGGTGTTGGTATCGGTCGGTTCGCGGAGGGTTGTTATGACGAGTTGTTCCGTCGCAGTGAGCTCGTTTGATGGCGTAAAAAGTGTTGCCGGTTGCTCTGACAGCGGTTCTAGTTTTAGTGCGTCTATAATATCTTGAGCACTGGTTATCGGGGTGGCGCCTATCTTCATAAAGAGGTGTGGACCTTTACTTGTTTGTGAAAAAATATTGCCAGGGACGACGAGCAGCTCTCGATTGTAATCAACGCACATCCGGGCGGTCGTGAGTGTGCCTGACTGTTCGGTTGCCTCAATGACGAGGGTGGCTTGTGTCAGGCCGGCCATAATGCGGTTGCGCTGAATGAACGACCACTTGGTAGCTTTGAAGGTTGGCGCAAATTCCGACAGTAGGCAGCCGTGGTTCTCCAGAATACGCGAAGCCAAACGAACGTGGGTGCGGGGGTAGAGTACGTCGTCTTGAAGGCCAGAGCCGGGGATGGCAAGGGTATAGAGATTATTCCGCAACGCCGCTTCGTGAGCGAGCGAGTCGATACCGAGAGCGAGTCCTGAGACAATACCGACACGGTACCCGCGAAGGCCATCAATGAGAAAATCGACAACCTGTTTGCCGTAGGTGGTGTACTGACGAGAGCCGACCACAGCAAGGAGGGGGAGGGTCGGTAGCGGGAGAGTGCCGCGGTAGTTGAGTTGTGCTGGTGGGTGTGGAATCTCTCGAAGGAGCGGTGGCATAGCGCCTTCAGTAAGCTCAATAATGGGAAATGAACTCATGTAAAAAAGTGTAGCATACGCGAATTTGGTTCTGAGGTATACTAGGGTAATCGCTACTTGCAGGGAGGGGAGACGAATGCGAGGGGTTCTTTCGGGGCTGATCATGCTTATAGCGGGGAGTGCTTCGGCGCAGAGCTTTGATCAAGTGGTACCAGCTATTGATGCTACGTTTGGCTTGTATCCGTATAGTAGTGAGGGTGCACCAGTTCCAGTAGATGTACACAGTAGTGCATCTGCGAAGCGGGAGAAGCTTGGCGACGGTTTGGCTGATGTGCTTGGGATACAGCACGGGTTGCCAAAGCCTGGCACCTGTCGCCTGGTTCTTATACCGAGCTTTAGACTAACCTGTGCTTCAGATCGGTAACCCACGACCAATCACCTGGTGGTTGGTCTTTTTCTTTTTTCGCTTCGTGGTAATGTATATCGCATACATTACTTAGTATTTGCTGTATTTTATGCTCGATATCAAATTTATTCGCGAAAACTTAGACATCGTAAAACTCGCTGCGACAAAGAAGCGAATTACGGTAGACCTCGATCGGCTCATGGTAGTTGATGATTCGCGCCGTGCCCTCATGACCTCACTTGAGGCAAAGCGGGCAGAGCAGAATGAGGTTTCTAAGCAAATCGTGGGAGCGAGTGATGCAGCTGCGCGTGAAGCCTTGATTGCGTCAATGCAGACCTTAAAGGCTGAAGCACAGAAAGAAGAAGAAGCACTGAAGCCAATTATGGAAGAGTGGCAAAAGCTTATGCTCCAGGTACCGCAGGTCCCGGATATGACCGTACCGGATGGTACCAGTGATGCTGATAACGTCGAGCATAAAACCTGGGGCGAGCAGACACGGTTTGCGTTTGAGCCAAAGGATCACGTCGAGCTCATGACCAAGCACGCAATGGTTGACTTTGAACGTGGGGCAAAAGTGCATGGCTTCCGGGGCTACTACCTCCTCGGCGATGGCGCTATGCTCTCATGGGCGATTTGGAATTACGCGCAGGCGTTCTTTATGCAGAAGGGCTTCACGCCGATTCTGCCACCAGCGATTGTGCGAAAGGCTAACCTCTACGGAACAGGGCACTTGCCGAACGATGCGGAAGACGTCTACAACACCCAAGACGAAGACTACTTGATTGGTACGAGTGAAGTGTCGGTGATGGGGTACTACAGTGATGAGGTGCTTGAGGCAGCACAGCTCCCGGTTAAGTTCCTCGGCTTCTCACCGTGTTTCCGTCGAGAAGCAGGAAGCTACAGTAAAGACGTGAAGGGGCTCATCCGCGTGCATGAGTTTTACAAGCTGGAGCAAGTGATGCTCTGTGAGGCGTCCCACGAAGAGAGTGTCCGCTGGCACGAGTGGATTAACCGCAACACTGAGGAATTCATTGAGTCGCTCGGTATCCCGTACCGTACGGTCTTGAACTGCGGCGGCGACCTAGGGCAGGGACAGGTGAAGAAGTACGACATCGAACTTTGGGTACCAAAAGAAGGAAAGTACCGCGAGATTAGTTCAGCGTCGTACTTCCATGACTTCCAGACACGTCGCTTCAATATTCGCTACCGCGATGGCGAAG
>CAYRMU010000034.1:0-290 GCA_964425655.1 uncultured Candidatus Saccharibacteria bacterium
CAAAAAAGCACCCTCTGGGGTGCTTTTTTGTATGTGTGCGGCCAGGAGAAAGGTGCCTGCGCACCTTTCGGGGTAATCGAAACAGGCGCAGCGATGCCGGAGGCAAGCGAGCCGGGCTCGCGAACACTTAGTAGATTTGGAGCGAAGCGAACAAATATACTTAGTGATTCGTGAGGTCGATTACAACAAGCTCCGAGCTTGTTGTGGGGTAACTGAAAGACCTTGCTTGCAATCTTTGAAGCGTTAGCGAAAAGTGGCGAGAAGGTGTACTGAAACTGTAAGTTTTCGAA
>CAYRMU010000034.1:300-8313 GCA_964425655.1 uncultured Candidatus Saccharibacteria bacterium
GAAGCGTTAGCGAATTTGTGACCGCAGGTTTCGATTACCCGTTCCACATGGAACTCCCTAAAACACAAAACCACCCATTTCTGGGTGGTTTCATATGAAACAAGTTGTTTCCCTTCCCTACTTCACCAAACGGTGCTTTCCAGCGCCGAGGCCAAAGATTGCGAGTGCACCAACAAGGTACATGAGCTGTAGCTCAATTGCAGATCCGCCACCCATTTCGGCGAGGGTGAAAATCTGTGCTGCGTGTGCAAGTAAAATGGCAACCACCATGGTAATTGCAACGAGCAACGCTGCAATTCTTGTCTGGTAGCCAATAATGAGCATGATTGGGGCTACTATTTCACCAACATAAACTAGGTATGCTAGAAACGCTGGTAAACCGATTTCTGCAAACATACCACCGATGTATCCAACTGCTTCAGGATTCATCAATTTATACCAACCATGAAGAAAGATGAGTACACCGACGGTGACTCGTAAAAGCAACTTAGCTCGGTCCTCAGTAATGAGAGTGCTGTTATTGATTTGATCAATGATTTTCATATGAAAAATATTATGTAGATTAACTACCCTATAATCGTAACATACTCCCAATACGCATATGTACAATCACCTGTTCCTAACTGGGGCGTTTCATATGGAACCCTGCGATATACTGTTAGTACAAAATCTAAAGTTCAGAGTAGCAAATGTTCCATGTGTAACGGAATAATCCGCACTTCATGTGCATAACTGTGGATAAACGAGTGGATAGGTGGATAAAGGACAGAGTGTCGAAAAGAATATGGCTAACAATATAGAGCCATACTCTCTAAAAAGACAAAAAATAGTTTCACGTGGTACTTGTTTCATATGAAACCTGCAAAAGCCCAAAATAAACAGCAAAACACTAAGATTGGCCGATTGGGCGAAGATATCGCGCTCAAGTTCTTAGAAGGTCAGGGTTATACGCTGATAGAGCAAAACTTCCGTAAACCATTTGCCGAGATTGATATTATTTGCCACAAAGATAAAGTTGTTCATTTTGTGGAGGTAAAAACCGTTTCATATGAAACAACAGCAGATCTGCATTGGGCTGTTTCATATGGAACCTGGAAGCCTGAAGATCAGGTGCACCGCTATAAGCTGCGTCAGATAGGTAAAGGTGTACAAGCCTGGTTAGCTGAGAAACATTTCGCGGGGAACTTTCAGATTGATGTAGCAGCGGTAAGAGTTGTACCACGTGAAACATTCGCGACAGTGAAACTGATTGAGAATGTGATGGTTGAGTAGTTTCATATGGAACGGAGGTGGCGGGGAATCGGTCACGGATTACTAAGTAAAATTTTTGCAAGCTCAAATTTTACTAAGTATCCTCGACCCCGACTCATCTGTCGCAAAGCGACAAGACTCCGTCTTTTGATTCCTTGACGCGAGCAAAGCAGTTTGCTCGCTCTCCCCGACAAATATAAAAAGCCGCCCAATGGCGGCTTTTTATATTTGTCGGGGAGCAGGGAATCGAACCCTGACCATCCGGTCCCAAACCGGATACACTACCACTATGCTACACCCCGATGAAATGAGGGTCGTGGAGAAGCGATGAGTAACAGATTGCGTGGCTCAAAATCAAAGTTTACTTTTATTTTGAGCCACGCAATCTGTTACGACAAGCGAAGCTTGTGCTGCTCTATGACCGAATGAAGACAGGGGGTATGCTTTGCATACAACCCGTCCACTTTTGAATGAAGAGGAGGTGCAAGCTCTGCTTACATTCCCCGAAGGTTAATTAAGCTCTGCTTACATTCCCTGCTTCCTACTGAACTGGTACTAGCTCTGCTGCTGACCATTTCGCGCGTCATCATACCATACATACAACAAAATGCGAGCATTATTTCAACTAACTCTGCTACAATGATAACACTATGATCACCCACTACTTCAAAACGCTCAAAGACTCGGAACTTAAGCAATTAGCTGAGCCAAGGGTAGGGGCGTGGACGCACGTGGTGGCGCCAAATAAGGCTGAATTGGCTACATTGGTAGATACGTACGGCCTCGATGCAGCAATTCTGGAAGACTCCCAAGACTTCTTTGAGGTGCCACGCATGGAACAGTCGGGGAGTGCGACCTACTTCTTTACCCGATACCCGTACGACGAAAAAGATGAAGATAGTGATACCGCGCCTATCCTATTTATTATGGGGGATACAATGTTGGTCACCGTGGCGCCACGAGAAGTGCCGCAGTTTGAAAGCTTCTTTAGCGGTAAGATTAACTGCAATACGACTCAAAAAACCAAGCTTTTGATTCAGTTAATCGGTTCTATCATGAAGTCCTACGAAGCGGAGCTGGTAATGCTTCGTCGCGCGGTACACCGGGATCGAACCAAGTTGCGTCGGATCGGTGCCCGAGAGATTCAGCGCCTGGTGAACCACGAGCACGCGCTTAACAACATGATTACCGCATTGATGCCAACCAATATGTGGCTCAGCCAAGTCACGAAAGGGAACTACATTCAGCTGTATGCTGAAGACGTGGCTCTCATGGAGGATTTGTTGATTGGAAGTGGACAACTCATTGACTCAGCTCGATCGGTCTTGAAGACGATTCAAAACGTGCGCTCGGCTTCGGAAGCTATTATGACGAGCACCCTAAATACGACCATTAAAACCCTCACCATTGTGACGATTCTCTTAACGATTCCAAACGTCGTATCCTCGCTCTTTGGTATGAATGTGCCGCTCCCAATGCAAGAGTCACCGTACGCCCTTTTCATGATTGTGGCGCTCATTGGGGCGTTGGTCGGCTTTGCTATTTATATGTTCCGTCGTAATGATTGGCTCTAATCAAAGGCTTTATGAAACAACAGGTTATTTTTATTCACGGCGGGCATGCGTCAGATTCTCATGAAGAATACCTGCAAACCCTACGCACAACACCATTACGAGACGTTTTTACTGAACCAAAGCTGAAGTGGAGTCAAAATCTACGCAATTTACTAGGTGAAGCATTTGAAGTTGCAATGCCAATTATGCCTAATAAGTATCATGCAGACTATGAAATTTGGAAAATTTGGTTTTTGCGCTACCTAGAAGCCTGTAACGACGGGGTCATTTTAGTTGGGCATTCACTCGGGGGCATCTTCCTGGCGAAGTTCTTGTGTGAAAATAAATCCCCGCGGACTATTGCAGGACTCCATTTAGTTGCAGCAGTTGCTTCATATGAGGGTCGTCGGGTGTCAGGGTTGACGAGCTTTTCGTTTAATAATGTCGATTTATCGAATGTTTCTGGTCAGGTGTCAAATATTCATCTGTACCATTCGACTGACGACACAGTAGTGCCCTATGAACATGTTCTGGCCTTTCAGGCAGCGTGGCCAAAGGCTAAATTACATACATTTACTGACCGGGGGCATTTTTTGCAAGAAGACTTCCCTGAATTGGTCAGTTTTATTAAAGAATTGAGCTAATTACGCCTTTTCAACTTTGAGCGATTTACGAAATCGCTCAAATAGCTTATTACCAGTGTTTTTATGGTGTAATGTGGTTACCCCCGTGAAAGAAACTGCTCTTTCGTCCGTCTTTAAGTATAATGGTTCTTACATGGCAGACCGACCTACGACACAGCCAAATACTGAGAGCCACGAAGCCCGTTTTTTGACAGCCTTCGATGAGTACGGTGATGCCCTCTTTCGGCATGCGTTTTTACGCATAAGTGACCGAGAGCGCGCCGTAGATATTGTCCACGATACCTTTACCAAGGTGTGGACGTACATCCGCCAAGGGTACGAGATCGAGAACTTTCGACCATTTTTATACAAAGTGCTCAATAATTTAATTATTGACGAATACCGAAAGATCAAAGAATCATCACTCGACGCCATCTTGGAGGGGGAGGGAGTAGACGAAGGAGCATTCACCGAGCTTTCTGAGAGCACGGTAGAGTCGCTCGCTGCCACCATTGACGGCAAGCAAGCCTTCACCGTGTTGGCGGGGTTGCCTGATGTGTACCGTGAGGTACTGGTGCTCCGCTTTGTCGATGGCTTAGGGCCAAAAGAAATAGCCAACCTAATTGAGGAGTCGGAAAACGTTGTATCGGTACGACTCCATCGGGGACTTAAACTCTTACGGCAAACAATCGAAGGAAAAGAAGCAGCTATCGAAACCGCCCGGATCAAAAAACAAACATAACCATGAAACGCTTTAGCGAACAACTTAAGAAACAATCAGAGAGCATCCGCTTAACGTCTAGTGAGCGGGATGATCTTCGTGCGCGTCTTACTGCGTATGTGGAATACCATCCGCTTCCAGTGAGCATGCGACCGGTTGCGAAGAAGCCCGCTATAGCTTCACCGCTAACCTCACAACCGTTTATTGCTATTCCGATTAATTGGTTCTATGTTCGTGGTGCTGCGACTGCGTTTTCACTCATGATGATGGTGGCTGTTCCGGTGATGGCTGAGTACACCACACCTGGGGATGTGCTCTACCCAGTGAAGGTGCGTTTTAATGAAGAAGTGCGTAGTGGTTTGACACTCAACCCGTACGAAAAAATTGAATGGGAGACTGAACGTCTTGAGCGACGTATCTCAGAGGCTCGCTTACTTGCCAGTGAAGGGCGTTTGACCGGTGAGCTTGAAGCAGTCGTTGCTTCAGCCGTGAAGGAGCACTCAGACAATGCCAAGGCTCAGATTGCAGCACTGCGTGTTACCGATAAAGACGATGCGGCTATTGCTGAGATCGCGTTCGCAACTGCGCTCAGTGTGCAGTCTGAAGTGCTCGATAAAGCTATGGCTAAAAAGCACGGAGAGGCAGGAATGGCGCTCGATGGTTCAACCGAGGCGCGTGAAGGATCGGTGCTGGCTTCAGTAGTGGCAGAAGAAACAAGCGAAGCCACTGCTTCGCAGGCAGCCACTACGCCGTCGTACCCTAAGCTTATGGCGCGAGTTGAGATTGATACAACTGCAGCGTTTGAACTTTTCACCAGTGTGAAGAATCAGGCGTCACCTGAAGAGGTGGTCGACATTGAGCGACGTCTCGAAGACATCAAGCGAAAGGTTACTTTGGCTGTTGCATCACAGAATCCTGTTGCTGCTCCCGAAGCCTCAGTAGAAGAGGAGGTGCCTGTAGAAATGGCGGCAAAGATGGTCACTGGCGATGATGCCAGCATGATGATGACCAGCCTTGCGGAGACAGACATTGCTGAAATCACAGATGCTGCAACTACAACTGACATTGCTCCTGACGTTGTTGCTCCTGAGGTGGTAGCTGACGAAGCGCCGGTCGTTGAACCTGTTGTGCTCACTGAAGCTGAAGCGGTCGAGGTGCTGCGCGGCGTAATGGCAGACCTTCGCAAATTGATTTCCTTTATGACTGATATCGATGTGCGTCAGGCAGTATCAGTAGATGAACTGGTGCCAATTACCCTCACCCCTGAAGAACACCAGTCACAGGTGCTGACTGATCTTGAAACAATTAAAGCGTTTACCGCTACGTACGGTGGTACACCGCTCACCGGCCCTGGCGCAGAAAAAATTAACGCTGGCATTACTGAGGTTATGCGTCTGCAAGTTGAGGTAGAGACTGCCCTTGGTACTCAAGGGATTGCTCTAGCAGAGGGAAATGCCCGAGCAGCCATCATTTTAATTGGTGACCTTGAATCGATGATACGAACGACCGGTGCGGCTGCTGTCCCAGATTCACCCGAAGTAGATACCGTTGAATAATTGGATGCATAAAAAAGCCCCGGCAACGCAAGTTGCTGGGGCTTTACGGTATGACCTTTAGAAGAAGTTCAGGCTGCTTGCGCCGCTGGACCGGCCCACATTCGTGGCGGGATCCCGGGGAATCATCCGCACTGGTGCGGTGTTGATGAGCCGGTTTCGGAATTTATTCCAGTCCCTGGTTTCAAGCGGTGCGATACGGATTTTCGTCGAAAAGACCTGCAAAATTATGTCTTCAAACTGATCCCTGGTAACGGTGCACGTTTCCATGCCGTAACGCACATTGTCGCGCGCATTGAGCGTCACGGTCACTGTGCCGTCCCTGTCCATACGCCACTGTGTCGGTCTGACCGTCAGGGGTGACGTTTCACTGAGCTTGGCGGCCAGCATGTGGAGGCAGAGGCTGCCGTCCGGGGTGCTGCGTAGTTCAGACGGAATGGTATTGGTGGCAATATGCTGCATGATTTGCAGCATGATGCGATCGTTACTTTTTTTCATGGGGTCCCTCGATTCAAAGTGCTACTGCTTGCCTCAGCCGGTAACCGTCTATCAGTTAGTGGTGGCAAGTTTTGCCATACTACAAAGTATTGCTATGTTAGTCAAACGAGGAATAAAAATTGACAACCTGACTCAATTTCAGGTACTTTATAGGTATGTTGAAGCATCGAGCAAATTTCTATTTTTGGTTTTATGGACCGCGACTGGCTCGGGTGTATTGTTGATTGTGTACGCATAGAAACAAACGACCGCGAGCTAGAGCTCGCGGTCGTTTTATTACATATCGAGGTATGGTGCTGAAGGGCTCGGCGTACTACCTCGGTCTGCAATAAGGCAGCCGAAATTGACGATGAAAGGATCGTACATGTTCGTAAAAGTTCCTGGAGTGAAGCTCAAGCATGCGCCAGCGGCAGCGGCTTCAAAGCCGACGACTGAAACTGCGATGACGATGGGGGTTGATCCAACCACCTTTGTTGAGTCAGTGACAGTGCAGCCAAGAGAGGCTGTGCGCATCGGTATCACCGATGAGACGCGGGTTGATCTGTAACCTGCACCCCAACACGACAAAGCGCGACGATTCGTCGCGCTTTTATTCTGTCTCCGGCACAAGTTCTTGTTGAAGCAGGAGGAGGAGAATAGGGGTCATGTGCTGTTTAAAGATAGCAGCTCGGGCTGGAAGGTCTCCGGAAAGCCCTAGCGCAAAGCTTTGCGTGGTTTCTTCCTCGTAGGTACGCGCAATGTACGAAAGTGTGAGCGCTCGGAGGCTACCGTACCCGTCGCGTTCATCGTCACCACGGGTGGAGATTATGCCAATAACGGTGTTGTCAGTAGTGAGAATGGGTCCGCCGGAAGATCCTTGTTCACCTACGTCACTGCCACCGATAGACATAACATCTGCGAGATTGGAACCAAACGTCATGAGGTCAGTGATGGTCGTCGGTGCAAGTTTGGGAATGAGGTCGGCAGTCCCGTCACCAGCTGCAAACGCTGTCTCTGCTGGGTACCCTGCGACATTGATAGGGAGGCCGCGCGTGCGCGGTGAAATACTACCGGTGTAGAGAGGGAGGCTCGCAAATGCGCGGGGGAGGGGTTTGTTCCCAATGCCTTCAGTGACATAGAGGAGGGCGTAGTCACGCTCACCAGTACCGCGGGGAGCCGCTTGTGTAATACTCGCAGCATTTTTGAGAATCCAGGCCGGAGAGATATAGAGGAGAGCCACCTCAAACGTCGGCTCGGCCGGGTTACCGGTCCTGATGATACAGTTGGTTTCACCACTAATCTCTTCAAGGAGCAGGTACTGGGCCACGTGGGCATTAGTCAAAATAATCCCGTCACTATCAATAAAGAAACCGCTTCCCGTGGTAGCTCTCGTTTCTCCGTCTCTGGTGTACGTACAGAAAATGTTCACCAGTGCCTCAAGCGGATTTTCGGCATAGACGTTCGTATTGAGGGCGCTCAACGCATTGGCTACCTGCGTCGGGGAGTACTCAAGAACAACTTTTGGAATATCCGCGTATTCACTTTGGATGCGCGTTAAGGCAGCTGCTTCAGTTGCCGCACCTTCGTGGTGCATCGAGGGTGGGGTAGGTGGAAAGAGTGCTACAAGCGAGTCTGCGAGCGCAGTGGTAAGCGCGAGGTACCCACTCAAGATTGCAACAAGAACACTGGTCAATACTGACATAGTAGTAGCAGTATACCAGAGGAGTGGAATTTTAAGCCGGGTATGGTAGAATCGTTCGACTGCGGGATTAGTTTAGTGGTAAAATGTCTGCCTTCCAAGCAGAATACAAGGGTTCGATTCCCTTATCCCGCAC
>CAYRMU010000035.1:0-8290 GCA_964425655.1 uncultured Candidatus Saccharibacteria bacterium
ATTGACGCCGAGTCGACTAGACCGTACCATTTAAGTAAGTTGTTTTTTAACGGGAGGATTCGATGTTCTTCAAAACAGCAGCTCTGCTCGTACTGATTCTCTGCTACCCACTCTCCGTTCACGCACTCACCAAGGCTGAAGCACTCCAGTGCGTAAACCAAGGTATCAACGCCTTCCTTAAAGGTGGCCCCATTACGCACCTGGTCGATACCGACTACATGATTGCCCGAGAGAACATTTCAGCTAGCGCGGCACGCGTCGATGAACTCCTCAATGAGCGAGCCCGCAGCAACAAAGGCTACTACCAAAACGTATCAGCCAATGTAGTGGGTGTCCCACAAGCAAAGAGTAATGGTTTTTTTCTGGTAGCCGGCACGGTTAAAGGTGAAGAGACCGAGTCGCTTGATACGGTAGTCTGGAAACCATTCAAGCACCAATACATTCTCTGGGTTAGAAAAGAGGGTGACCAGTGCCGCATTGGTGTCCTCGCTATTGAAGAAGTATTTCGTTTGGCCAGTTGGGTTAAGACCAATCTCTAGAACGACAAAGGCCGGAGCACAGCTCCGGCCTTTTTTGTGTCGATGGAGTTCTACGCAGTGACCAATTCTTTTTCAGCTGCTTTCTGTACCGCTGTCTTTCGTCCACCCTTCTTAGTGACTTCAAACGCTAGCTCCCCTTTCTTCATAGCTACCTTCACGGTGCCACCATTCAGCATCCCCTGGCTCACCATTTGGTTCGCGACTGGAGTCAAAATCTTGCTTTGAATGACACGCTTTAATGGCCGTGCACCAAACTTTGGATCATACCCCTCCTTGGCTAAGAAGTCGTAGACCTCGTTTGTTACCGTCAGGATAATTTCCTTGCCTGCCAAGCGCTTCTGCACTTCAGCCACCTGGAGCTCAACAATCGCTCGGATAGTCTCTGGAGAGAGAATATCAAAGACGATAATCTCATCGAGACGATTGAGGAATTCAGGACGGAAGTACGACTTCAAGCTCTCCATTACCTTATCCTTAGCCTGGGTGTACTGGGCGACATCGTCACGGTTATTGGTGAAGCCAAAGTTCGACATGCGATCGATGTGCTCAGCACCAATGTTCGAGGTCATGATGATAATCGTGTTCTTGAAGTTTACCTTGCGCCCCTTGGCGTCGGTGAGGTGTCCTGAATCAAGTACCTGCAAGAGCACGTTAAACACTTCTGGGTGTGCCTTCTCTACTTCATCGAAGAGGATAACGGCGTACGGTCGGTGACGTACCTTTTCGGTAATTGAACCACCTTCTTCGTGACCGACGTACCCAGGTGGCGAACCAATAATCTTCGAGACAGAATGCTTCTCCATGTACTCAGACATGTCGATACGAATGAGTGCATCCTTATCATCGAACATGAAGTCAGCCAACGCTCGTGAGAGCTCGGTCTTACCAACACCGGTAGGTCCCAAGAAGAGGAACGAACCAATTGGGCGATTTGGATCAGCAATCCCCGCGCGTGAACGCTTCACTGCGTCGGTAACGAGTTTCACTGCATGGCTCTGCCCCACAACGCGCTCGGTTAAGTCTTCTTCCATGCGTGAGAGTTTCTGTGCCTCAGCTTCGAGCATGCGCGCCACCGGAATACCGGTCCAGCGTGAGACCACCAACGCAACATCTTCTTCAGTCACTTCTTCCTTGAGGAGACGGCGGCCACGCTGCAGCGACTTCAAGCGCTTCATCTTCTCAGCAAGCTCTTTCTCCACTGATGGAATTGAGTCGTAGCGAATCTCGGCGGCTTTGGTTAAGTCTGCCATCGCTTCTGCTGTCTCCGCCTCAGTACGCAATTCTTCGAGCTCTTTCTTGAGTGCACGAATATCATTGAGGGCCGTCTTTTCGTTATTCCACTTCGCATCGAGCGCGGCTGTTTGCTCACGCAATTCACCCACTTCTGCATCAATCTCTATGAGACGTGCCTTCAGCTTCTTCTTTCCGGCAGTGTCAGCAATCTGCTCATCCTTCTTGAGAGCTTCCTTCTCAATCTCAAGGCGACGTACAGCACGGTCAGCCACAACGAGTTCATCAGGCTTATTTTCAAGCGCAATACGAAGGGCTGAAGCCGCTTCGTCGATAAGGTCAACCGCCTTGTCAGGCAAGAAGCGGTCGGTGATGTAGCGACTTGAGAAATGAACGGCTGCAATGATAGCGTCGTCGGTAATGCGCACCCCATGGAAGAGTTCGTACTTTTCTGAAAGCCCGCGTAAAATCGCAATAGCGTCTTCTTCGGTTGGCTCAACAACATGCACCGGCTGGAAGCGACGGGTTAGCGCAGGGTCGCGCTCAATGTGCTTCTGGTACTCCTTAAGGGTCGTTGCCCCAATCACGCGAATCTCGCCACGAGCTAACGCTGGCTTCAGCATGTTTGATGCATCCATTGAACCTTCAGAGGCACCCGCCCCCACAATAGTGTGGAGCTCATCGATGAAGAGAATCACGTTACCTTTTGATTGCTCCACTTCCTTCATTACGTTCTTCAACCGCTCTTCAAATTCGCCGCGGAACTTGGTACCAGCAACCAAGAGACCGAGGTCGAGCGAGAGAATTTCTTTATCCTTGATTGATTCTGGTACATTGCCGAGCATAATCATCTGTGCCAAACCTTCAGCAATTGCCGTCTTCCCTACCCCCGCTTCACCAATGAGGACCGGGTTGTTCTTCGTGCGGCGTGAAAGAATCTGGATGACGCGCTGCACTTCAACATCGCGACCAATGACGGGGTCGAGCTTGTTCTCCTGCGCGAGCTTGGTTAAGTTGCGGGTGTACTTCGATAGCGCCCGAAACTTTTTTGGCTGCTGCACATCGTGCACGTTGTGCTCACGAATGTCTTGGACCGCCTTAGCGACTTGCTCGCGGTTAATCTGGAGACGCTGCAAGACTTCAATCGCTGGGCCTGGGAACTCAAGCACCGACATAAAGAGGTGTTCGACACCCACGTATGAGTCACCAAGCTGCTCCGCTACTTGCGCAGACTTTTCGAGTGCCTTTGCGAGCTCTGGAGTAAGGTAGAGCTGGTAGCTCTGCGAAACCGCTGACGAACCATCGGGTCCTTCGAGCGACTCAAGGAGCATGTCGGTTAGTTCGATGATGTCGATATGGAGCTGGTCGAGAATCGAGACCACGGCGCTTTCGTCTTGCATGGCAAGGGCAGTCAGGAGGTGAACCGGACTGACGTGGTTTTGGCCACGTTCAATAGCCAACTCGTGTGCTTTCCGAATTGCTTCCTTGGCACGCGAGGTGAAGTTGTGAAAATTAGGCATAGAATTCAAATCAAATTAGGTTGGTTGCGTCGTAACAGTCATACAGGTACAGACGAATCGGTCAGGCAGTTCATACGCAATATCACTATATTGCAACAGAATGCCCCTGAAGTCAAAAACTAAAAAACGACCTAGTTAAGGTCGTTTGGTCGTTCAGGTCGGAGAACCTTGCTCATCGGCTTCTGATGTATCAATAAAATCAATCCCGACACCGAGCGCCACCAACCTGAGTTGAGCCTCAACCGCAATAGCTTTGGTGTTTAAAACCTTTATCGATGCGACTGCAACCTCACTATTACAGTTGATGACCGTAATCGCTGCGTTCAATTGCTCAACAAGAAGCTTGATCTGATCATCTTTCTCGTTAAGCTGACGATTACAGGCATCAAATTGCCTTTCGCTCTCTTCGCGCCAGCGATCGAGCTCTGCATGGTACCCATCGACTCGTTCTTGAAGTGCCTTATTCTCAGCTTTCAATTGTCCGTTCTCGGACTCCAAGCGCCGACGAACTGCTTGCAAATCCTGGTACTGTGACTGCCAATTCGGCATCTCACGCAACTTTTCTTCTGCTGCTTTGGCACGAAGGTTTGCACTCCGTACCCAACCCGACAACGCGTGGAGCACCTCAAGAAGATAGATTTTTGACACCTTCCCAATCGGTGCACCCTCGACGATAATCTGCCGAGCCACCATTTCTGGATTGAAACTTCCTTCATTTTTCGCCACGGCACATTTCCTTCATTGTCAGTTTCTATCTGGCGCTATCTAACCATGCTACCTAGAAAAGTCAATGTTTTGGCTACATGTGCTTTAAGTACCGCAACCGTTCGTGATAATTCAGCTTCAGTAGTACTAGGGCCAAGCGTAAACCGAATCGTCGAAGTCGCACGAGCAGCATCACCAGAGATGGCTTTCACCACTGTACTTCCCCCGCCTGTTGCTCCTGAGCAAGCAGATTTCGTTGAGCACGCTATCCCCGCTTCATCGAGACAAATCACCGCAAACTCACTATCAACGCCCGGGATTGAAATGTTTACATTGTTGGCAACCCGAGACTCCCTATCACCATTAACCACTACTCCATCAATCTGTAGCAACTCATTCACGAAGGTATCCCGTAGCTTTGCCACGTGCGCCGCTCGGTCCTTGTAGCCTCGTTGTGCCACCTCGATCGCCACAACCGCACCCATAATACCGACAACATTCTCCGTTGCTGGCCGTAGACCTCCTTCCTGAGGACCGCCAAACATCACCGGTGACAGACTGACTCCGTGACGCGTCGCAACCACCCCGACCCCTTTTGGTCCACCACATTTCCCGGCATCAAGCGAGAGTATATCTGCCTGCAATTGCTCGAGTTGGCATGGGAGCCACAGCGGTGCTTGGGCCGCATCAATATGTACCAGCATACGCACTGCGTGCTCACGCTCATATGCCCGCACGGCGCGCGCCAACTTCCCCACTGACTGCACTACCCCTATTTCACTATTTACGTACGCAAAGGTAACGAGTACAGTCTTTGGTGATAGTAATTTTAGAAATTCAGCAAAAACAATCTGACCGCCTTCATCTACTGGCACTGCCGTAACCTGCACCCCGAGCGACGCTGCAAAGGCAACCGTCTGCGTCACTGACGGATGCTCAATCGCGGTGGTGATAATTTCCATGTCAGCAAACGCCACACCTTCTTTGTGTCGCGCATAGAGGGCTCCTAGAATTGCCAGGTTGTTACTCTCGGTACCAGAGCCGGTAAAGACAATACCGTTCTCACGCACACCAAGAACGCGCGCGAGCGAAGCTCGCGCGCCGTCAATCTCGCGCCGCGCAGCCACACCATCGCTGTGAATTGCACTCGGGTTGGCAAAATGAGCGGCCTCAGCTGCCCGCATAGCTGTCACTACTTCTGGTAGGAGTGGTGTAGCCGCTGCGTGGTCGAGGTAGATGCGTCGACCTGACTGGCTTTTACCAAATTTTGAAATAAATCGATCAAATATCATATATGTATCAGGCATAATGCCATACAGCTTTAAAAATAGCCAATCGATTAAAACTATGGTAGAGTATGCGCACATAACTGCCGTATTCACGGCCTTTTTCATTACTCATCCTCACCCACGCGAACCATTATGGCTAAACACAAGACACCAACCAGCACCATCACCAAGCGACCACCAGTCGTTGTTATTATGGGTCACATTGACCACGGCAAATCAACCCTCCTTGACTACCTCCGCAAGTCAAACGTGGTTGCTGGTGAAGCCGGTGGTATCACCCAGCACCTCTCTGCGTACGTGGTTCCCCATACCACTAAGGACGGCGCCAAAGAAACTATTACCTTCCTTGATACCCCAGGACACGCGGCGTTTCAGCAGATGCGCCACCGTGGCGCTGACGTTGCCGACATAGCTATTCTCATTGTGTCAGCCGAAGACGGTGTAAAGCCTCAGACGCTTGAGGCACTTGCGAGCATCAAGGCAGCCGAGATTCCCTACGTCGTTGCTATCAACAAGATTGATAAGCCAGGCGCTGACCTCGTGCGTACTCAATCAAGCTTGATTGAAAACGAGATTTACATCGAAGGTATGGGTGGCGATATTCCGTGGGTAGCTATCTCAGCTAAGACCGGTCAGGGAGTCGACGAACTCCTCGATGTTGTCATTCTCGCGGCTGACCTTGCCGAACTTACTGGCGACACGAGCGCCCCAGCAACCGGCACCGTCCTTGAAGGCAACCTCGATCCAAAGCGCGGTAGTACTGCTACCCTTCTTATCCAGAACGGTACCCTCAAGAGCGGCATGTTCGTTGTGGCAGGCAATGGCTTTGCCCCGGTGCGAATCATGGAAGATTTTACAGGTAAAGCTATTAAAGAAGCTGGCCTATCAGTGCCAGTACAAATAATTGGCTTCTCTGAAGTGCCAGCTGTCGGCAGCACCTTTGCCACGGTCGCCAACAAGAAAGAAGCCGAGGCACTCGTTTCGCAACGTAAACAAGATACCGTTTCTGTTGGCTTTGCCCCAACCAAGCTTCCGATTGTCCCGGTTCTCATTAAGGCAGACGTAATGGGTACCCTTGATGCTATCAAGCACGAGCTCGCAAACTTCTCCTCTGACCGTATCGCCGTTCGTGTCATTGACGCACATGTAGGCGATATCACCGCCAACGATGTGCAAAACGTTAGTGCTACCGAAAACGCCATCATTGTGGGATTCAACGTAAAGGCGGAGCGAGCTGCGGTCGACTTAGCGGAACGACTTGGTGTGGAGATTGAAACCTTCAGTATCATCTACGAACTTTCTGACTGGCTTAACACCGCGCTCATCAACCGTACGCCAAAGCGTGAAGAAGAAATCGTGACTGGTAAGGCGAAGATTCTGAAGATCTTCAGTACGCAGAAGAATGTGTACGTGCTCGGTGGTCGCGCTGAAGAAGGTACCTTAAAGCTGATGCAACGCGTTCGTGTCCTTCGTCGCGATATTGAAGTTGGCAAAGGCAAGCTCGTGAACCTCCAGCAGCTCAAGTCAAACGTGCAGGAAATTCGTGAAGGCGAATTCGGTATGCAAATTGAGTCAAAGGCAGACATTGCCCCAGGCGATGTCATTGAAGCGTTTGATACGGTAGTCACCTAGATATATATGTCACTTGATCGTCAAAGCAAAGTAGCTGAGCAAGTCGCGTACTACGTGGCGCTCTATGTGCAAAAGGAAGCCAACGCTGACCCGCTGATTACGATTACCCGGGCAGATATCTCAAGTGACTACAGCAACGCCACCGTCTACTTCACCACTATCCCCGACAACCGGCAGAATGACGCACTTATTTTCCTCAAGCGTGCCGGGAGCGATATGCGCCATTTTATAAAAAAGAAGATGCGCATCAAGCAAATCCCCTTCCTCACCTTCGCCATCGACTTCGGTGAACGCCACCGCCAGCACATCGACGAGATAGTGCGAGAGACGGGAACAGAACCAACTTTCGAGATTCCAAAGTAATAAAAAAGCGCGCTCCAATGGGAGCGCGCTTTTACATTACGCTACTTTAGCTGCCACCTTTAATACCTCAGTGATTACTTTATCCCGAAATGAGGTCACTCCACCACCGGAAGGGCCCTCAGGGATAGCATACACACCAAATGAACCATCAGCTTCACGAATCACCAAACAGGTATCGTATTGGCCGGTAACATGGGCAATTTTAATCATTCGCTCTACTGCTGCCAGCTTCTCAAGTGGCGAAAGCTCAGGCGAAAATATTTCGGGCTCGAGCGTGACGAGCATCGCTCCGCGCCGAAGCTCGGGAAAAAGCAGGTTTTCAAGCCACATACGAAACATTATGGAACTCCCCCTGGTTTCTGCTGGCAACTATGCCTGAGGGGTGGACATAAATCAAGACAGCATGAGCAGCATACCCATACAAAACCTTTCAATCGATTGAAAGGTTTTGAGTATGACGTAAGGGATCTCTTCCACTACTTGGACGGTACACCTTTTGGATATTTATTTTCGTAAACTCAAAAAATATCTCAAAAGGTTTTCGATTCCCTTATACAACGCAAAATGCTGTCAGAATAAATCTGACAGCATTTTACTTTGTGCCGGGAGCGGGAATCGAACATTACATGTTCAGTACCCGTTGTCGCTCTTTATTCAAAAGAGCTGGCAACGGCTTCGATTCAGCGTTACGGATTTGTATACACAAATCCTACGCCCGCTCCCAGCCCAAAATAAAGACCCTCTTGCGAGGGTCTTTATTCTTGTGCCGGGAGCGGGAATCGAACCCGCACGGCCTTGCGGCCACAAAATTTTAAGTCTTGCGTGGCTACCAATTACACCATCCCGGCACGTGCGCAAAATAATAGCATATAACTCATATTCTGCACGATTTTCCTGGAACGGTTTGCTGGTAATATGGCTGGATAATTTCACTATTTCAGTCTATACTGTTCTCCTACCGGCCAGGTGGCGAAGTGGTAACGCAGCGGTTTGCAAAACCGATACGCACGGG
>CAYRMU010000036.1:0-8267 GCA_964425655.1 uncultured Candidatus Saccharibacteria bacterium
GGACGAAGGGCAGCACTGATGCGGACGATGAAGAGTCGACGGAAGTCATTCTTCTTGTCCTTTCGGTGGGCGAATGAGTGCAGCTGTGCGTGGTAGATTGCCTCGCGAGCGGCTCGCTTCTTCTTTGAACGGGCGAAGCGGTAACCCTTTACTTGTTCGAGGATGTACTTACGGCGCTTGTTGGCCATAACTCCTCCTTTTACGCGTGCCATATGTTATTTAGCCACAGTTGGATTAGTTTCTGATAAAGGCTTCGCTCCCATTCCTGGAAGGAATCGACGGGTAATACGCTTACTGAGGTTCAAGAGCTGGGTTCGCTTGCGGCGAAGGCGCTGTTGACCAGTCTGGCGGGCGTTGAAGTGGTTCTGACCAGCTTTACGAGCAACAATCTTGCCGTTCTTGGTCACTTTAAGCCGCTTCGTGTATGACTTGTTGGTTTTCATAATAATTATTTACGTGCTTTTCTAAGACAAAAAGTGGGAGCAATATACCGCATTTCGTTCCAAAAGTCCACTCCTTTTCTAGAGAACGGCTCTAATTGAGCCCGGTTTCAAGGATCTCATCAAGAGACTTCTTTTTTGATTTGGTAGCGGGTGCCTCCTCGCGCTTCTCTGTTACCGGCTTATCTTCAGGCATTTCAGCAAATTTTGGTCCTTTTACTGGCTTTCCAACTCGCTCAATGGTGCAGGTGAAGCCTTTTGGACTCTTCTTAATTTCGTCCGCGAGTTTGTATTCAGCGGGAATAATCTTGAGGAATCGTTCGAGGCGCTCTTTGAGGAAGGCTTCTTCCATGTACTTGTAGCGGCCCCAGAGGAAGAGGTCTACCTTCACGCGGTGGCCTTCGTTCAGCCACTCACTGGCGCGCTTGGCCTTCAGAAGCTGATCGTGCTCGCCGGTACCGATTTTCACCTGAACTGACTTCGTTTCGGTGACGTGCGCTTTCGCCTTCATTTCACTGGCTTTACGCTTGGTTTCGTAGCGGTGCTGACCGAAATCAGTAATTTTTGCTACTGGTGGATTGGCATTTGGAGAAATTTCAATGAGGTCAAGATTTGCTTCCTCTGCGATCTTAAGCGCTTCTGTTGTTGTAATTACGCCTAAGTTTTCTCCTTTTGGTCCAATCACTCGCAGTTCGCGCGCTTTAATGGCGTTGTTGATACGAGTTTTATCTTTGGGAGTGTATGATCGCTGTGGTTTTTGCAAATTGGCTTGGCTTATTGATTAAGTATGTTTTGTGATCGGGTGGTGACGCTTCTCGTCACCTCGGCAACACCCCTACGTGTGCCACCATAGCACTAACTATGTGCGCAAAATGTACCATGATTGCATATACCTGACAAGCAGTGCGTTACTAAAAAATGCGCTTACTGGCGCATTTTTTAGAGGGTGTACCGTCTTGGGGTGGGGTCTAGAGGATTGAATTACAGCCACTAAAGTGAGCAGTGTCTGTAGTGGCTTCAGTAGGACAGCTATTGACCTCACTTACGCGGATTGCACGACCTTCAGCAGCAGCTTTTTTGAACATAGCTTGTACGCTTTGGTACCCAACTGCGACGAATGCAATGGCAACAAGGGCTGTGGCCATCAGTATAACTTTTGTGCTCAAGAATACATTTTTCATAGGTAATTTAATTATAGTGGTAAAGGTGTTGGTTTCGCAACTGCAGTTGGTTTACAAGTCGCAGCCGGCTACGATTCATATAGCGTCGGGAGTACCATAAGTGTTTCTGTCACACTAGAGGCGCCACAGGTAATGGTGTATTGGTGCGGACCTCGAACTGTTATTTGGCGACTTCCGATTTGTTCGTTTACGCCAAATGTGTACGTGTTCACTGATGGGCCGCCTATGCCCTGACCGGTAATAGTACAGCCTGGTGGGTAGTTGGTGCCGGTGTTCCAGGTGATAGTTACAGGGTCACCAACACGTACGACCGTCGGATTAATAACAATTGAACCGGGACCAAGAGGTAGGCCTGTACAAAGGCTGTCAGCTGGGGTGGTGGCGTTACAGTTGTTATTCGTACAGTGCTGATTTCCAGTATTTCGCATGCCACACATATTGGCAGATGAAGTACAGGAGGCGCCAGTGTACTCGTTCGCAACCGTGGCTCCTCTACATATGCCAGCGCAGTCGATGGTTCCATTTGTCGGGCCGTCAACACCACACGCGTTGCGGAGTCCACACGCTTGGCCTTGCTGCGCTACACACGTGCCACCAGGTGGCGGCGTACCGGTGCCGACGTTGGTTGTCCCACCATTTCCATCGCCACAAATAATTCCAAGTGCGCAGAGGATAATGAGGTCAGCGATTAACGTTCCTGCTGTGAAACCGGCAATGAGCGCAACGATAAACGCATCGGTACGTTTAGGTGGGGTAAGTACGAGCATCGATACAATTAGGGCAACGGCGGCAATCGTTTTGTACCGTGGAATTCCGTGAGTTTGTGAGTACATCATAGGTGTAAGTGATATAGCGCAAGGGGCAGGTGTTTAGGCTGGTGAATATACGTATATCATAACATTGAGCGCGAGAGAGACTGATATGAGTAGGGTGTACAAAAGTGTCGGGAGAACTATGCGAGAAGGATGGAGCAGCTTCCGTCTGAAGTACGTGATGCTTCCGAGGAGGGCAAGTGGGATTGCTCCGAGAAGCGTGTTTTTAGTGAGTGTAGAAAGTTCAAAGAGGGGAAGGAGTATAAGTGCAGTAACGATTATGATTGCGGTATGTGAGAGGAGGGCGTAGGTAATCCACCGTCGGGCTGTAAAAAGTCCGTACGCTAGGGTGAGCTGCATAAGTACGTACACTGCAGTAAAGAGCAGTAGGCCGGCTGGAAATGGATTGAGTGTTGCAAGGAGGCGAATTGTCGTCAGTGTTGTATAGAGCGTGCCTGCGACAAAAAAGAAACTCACAATAACGAGCAGGCCGTAAAATAATTTCTCCTGGCCGTGTGATTGCTGCAATTTAGTGAGGGCTGTTTCGGTGAAGAGGTTGTGCATAAATTTCAATAGTTATTTTGTTGAGTAGCTTGTATTATTATACGTACGAATTATACGCGAGTAGCTGTTTGTTAACGTATGTATCTATCAAGTACTTTTAAGAGCGTGGGATTAATTATCGTTGGTAGTGTGCTCACGCTAGTGACACTTGTACTCGTTAACCCGCTACTCCCTGAACACCTCTCCTTGGGCATTACGTCGCCAGTGGTTGAGTCGACCTCTGATGGTGTGAGTATTACTTACGATGTACCTACTAGCGAAGAGATTGAAGCTGCTGTTGCATTTGAGGCGTACGTACCGCCAGAGCAGCTGGTTCAAGACCCCGTCAATATCCCAATGCCGCTTGATGTGGTTGGCCAGCCCTACATTACTGCATTCAATAAACTCGTGAATCAGGGTGTATTAATGGAGAAGCAGCTCAAGGCTAACGTGGCTCCTGCTATGTACTCAGTACAAACTGAGGCAGCTATTGGCAATTTTGCAAAAATGTTTACCCACATGGAAGAAGCGCGTGCACAAATTGCTATTCTCAACACAATCATTGCTGACTTTAATCAGGCGCTCATCGAGTATAGGGCAGCGTACGCGTCACCAGGTATGACGGTAGCTATTCGCACAAATAGCCAAGCACTCGATCGGTCAGCAGTGTTGCTCCATACAGAAGTTACTCGTTTCAGTGACTTACTTGCAAAATCGGTAGACGGAACAGTGCCGAGTCAGCAGCTCATATCAGATACTGAGGCTGCCAATAGTAGTGTGGTTGATGCAGCGGCAGCCTTTGGGACTCAGGTAACTGCAGTAGGCGACGCTGTAAAGACAGCAGCGCGCCCATAGCTGGTACTGCGCTCATAATTTGAGCTGGTGGTATACTTCCAGCATGATTTTATACGAAGACAAAGAACGGTTAGTTGGTGTGCTCGACGCTGTTCGTAATTCGCCCCGTACCGATTTTTATCGGCGCAAGTATGAAGCGCTACCCGAGCACATATCAGGCGTACAAGATCTTCCTTTCCTCGTGCGGGATGAACTCGTCACTGTTGCTCCAGATGAACGCTGCTTCGTTGCTTTAGACGAGGTGGCGTTTGTTGCGTATACGTCAGGTACAACGAGCGGCAAACCCTTGGTTACTTTTTTTTCTACTATTGACGCTTACCATGTCGATGTCACGTGGGGTGTGCCAGTACAACGAATACTTGTTGTTTTCCCTCCACTCAATAGAAACTTTTGTGGCACCTTTATTCAGCAGTGCCGTGAGGCATCACCTAGGGTCACTCCGGTATTTGGTGATCCAGCAAATCTCGCAGTGAGTGCGTACCTGGGAAATATGTTGCAGACTGACGCACTGTATGCGACGCCATCGCTCGCGTTTGCCTTAGCACCCTATCTCGCGGCTACCAAGACGCACATGCGCATCAAGCTCCTCGTTATATCTGGTGAAACAATTACCGAAGCGCAGCGGCTAAGCCTGCAGGCACTATACCCAGCAGCATTGATTGCGAATCTCTACGCGTCTTCTGAAATTGGACAATTCATTATGGGTCCTAATCCAGCCATGCTCCGTGATGCAGTGCCAGGCTTTACACTACTCACCGAAGCACTTGTAGCCGCGGAACTTATCGATAACGAGCTCGTAGTTTCCTACGCACAAAACGAAGCATTCCCACTGCTGAGGTACTGTACGGGCGATTTATTTACTGTCGATACATCGTGGACTGATGTGTACGGTAATGGTATGCCCGTACTTTCTTGGCTCGGTAAAGGAGGGGTAGATTTGGTGCGCGTGCATGGAGTGGAAGTACGTTCTGGCTCAGTCGATGCATTTTTCGCAGGCTTGGCACTTCCTATTGCTACGTACCAGCTCCATATTTTTGAGGGTGCAGAATCGGGAACGTTGTCATTGGTGCTCGAGTATACCCAAACAGGTACGCGTCCCGTAGATTCGTCGTACATCCATGAGCAGTTTCTAGATACGTTTTATATTCGCCCGGGACAAACAGTCCGATCGGCAATCGGTACCGATAGCATAGATACAGTTGTCGTAAAAAATGTTGAAGCGCTCTCGTGGCAGGGGGCCAAACGACGCGTGCTCGTTAATCATGTCACCTAACTATGTACGAAATTGAACAGCTCGTTAGACGTTACCGGTACTGGCTGCCTGTTATTGCTTCGGTACTCCTCATTCTCTCACTGCCGCCGGTGGGGGTTTCAGTGTTTGCGCTCGTAGGCTTAGTGCCAATGTTTATTTTTTCGTACCTAGTTCGCACGCCACGGAGTGCTGGGGTAGGGTGGGGACTGTTTGCCCTGGTGTACGTCAGCTACATTACCTACAGTACTATCGTTGGGTTTCAGTGGATGGAGGAAGCGACGTTGTTTGTCGGGTTAATTAATGTGTTCGGGGTAGGGGTTACGCTCGGAGCCACTGTGCTCTTCGGCGCGCTCGGTGCAGGTACCAAGAAAATGGAGACGTTACTCCTGCAGCGGTTCCCCAAGATTCATCCATTTGTGGCCGTAAGCCTTTTTGCCATGCTGAGTGCGCTCACGGTCGACTACGTTCTTTACACTGCATTCAGTGGATTCAATTACGGAGCGCTCTTTTTTGCCGGGCAACACATGAGTCAGCTTTTGGTGTATATCGACCTAGGGCATCCCGTCATGATTTCACTTGCTGTTGTGCTGCTAAATCTCTTCGTCTTTGCAACAATGCTGTTTCTTTCAGGTAGGCTATCATCAATGCTGTATACGGGTGCCCTTTTGTGCGTCAGTGCCTACGGGGTACTTCCGTTTTTTGTACACGATGTACCACGGTATGAAGAAGGACCGCGCGCAGCGGTGGAGATGGCAATTATTCAAGATGCTGAACGGAGCGAGGAGGCTGCCTTTGGCGTGGTTGAAGCAGGAACGTTTGTGTTTCCTGAACTTGAGGCGCACCTCGCATCACTTAAAGGTGAGCAGGTTGATTATATTATCTATCCTTTTGCGCCCTGGAATGGCGTGATGGGGTCATATAGTGATAATAGCCGCTTCGATCGAAGGGTAATTGCCATCGATGATGCGACATTTGGTGCATGGCTCGCCACGCACGTGTCGCCAGGTGTCACGTTTGTTACTTGGTTTACCACCTACGAAGATGGCGGGTTTTATAACCAGATAGTTTTTTATCGTGATGGAGCACGCGTTGGGACGTACAACAAGCGTCACCTGTTTCCATTTTTCGATTACACCCCAGCTTGGGCGCTGCGGCTTGGTATTGTGAGCCTTCCTTTTGATGGCACTCCCGGTGCTGAGGATCAGGTGCCGGTGGCACTTGATGGGGTACAGATTGGTGCACTTGTGTGCTCAGAAATTGGTGATGACGTATCAACGGCACTGAGCGCAGCGGGAAGTGATATTCTTTTTTCGATTGGCTCAGAGAGTATGTTTACGCACCAAATACCGGGTGAATATAACGCTCTCCGGGCGCAGCTTAGTGCAGAAGTGCACAATATTCCCGTAGTGCGCGCAAACAAATTTGGTCCTTCGGTTGTATACGACGGTAATGGTAAACTGATAGGTGCCATGGGCTTTGCTGAGACTGGAATTTTACGCGTATCTGTACCGTACGCACCTCGTCTCTTGCCGTAGGACATGAGCAATACACATTAGTCTGTTTCCTGATTTTATATGCATATCACATCACCGGAGTTTATCGCCGCCATGAAAGAGTTGGAGCAGCTGGATGCAGAATTTAGTGTGCCGAGTACTACGCCTGGGTATGAATCGGTATGGACACCTGATGGCAATATTCGTATGTGGTCTGTACCGCGGCAGACGGGCGAGTTTTTGTATGAGTATGTGCTCCGCCATACGCCAAAGTCTATTCTTGAGCTGGGTACGTCATCGGGGTACTCTGCGATTTGGATGGCCGCAGCTGCTTCCACGTACGGTGGTCACCTCTACACTATCGAGATGGCGGGTCCAAAAATTGCGCTTGCGCAGTCGTACATCGATCGGCTCGGACTGACTGAATACATCACGATTGTGCCTGGTATGGCAGCCGATGTATTAGCTAGCTGGAAGCAGCCAATTGGTATGCTTTTTCTTGATGCAGATAAAATGAATTACCTTTCGTACATGAAATTAATTGAGCCGATGCTTCAGGCATCCGCCAGTGTGGTGGCGGATAACGTACTTGATTTTGGGCATCTGATGCCAGATTTTTTGTCGTACATGAAGACGTCAGGCTCGTATACAGCAGAAATCATTAGTATTGATCATGGATTACTGGTTGCTACACGGGTAGTCAACTAAGTCTATGACGTTGCTGGCAACACTACTTCGGGTATCCCGTCCACATCTGTGGCTGTATACAGTTGGTCCATTTTTATTTGGTGTGCTCGCCGCAATGGCGGGAGGTCACGCAGTTGGTGCGGGGTGGCTCACGCTGTGGCTTCTGGCACTTACGATTCCAATTAATCTGTTTATCTACGGGCTTAATGATTATTTTGACGCAGCTACTGACGCACGAAACCCTAAAAAAGAGCTTCTTGAGTATCGTGCAGATAGTAATGAGTACCGGTTACTACTTTTTGCACTCGTAGGTTTGTTGAGTGTTGGGGTGCTCATGGTAGGTCAGCCAAAGTTTGTGTGGTACCTCGGGGTACTATGGGTCGTTCTTGTTGCAACATACAACATGCCTCCATTTCGGTTTAAAGCGCGACCACTGCTCGACCTCTTGTTGGCAGGCAATTACCCATTACTCGGAATTATTGGGTACACCATGGTGGCTGGGCAGGAGCCGAGTGCATGGGTGCTTATACCGATCGGGCTCCTGTCAATCTCGTTTCATGTGTATTCAGCGATTCATGACATGCCACATGATGCCGCGGACAACGTGCGTACCACCGCACTCTGGTTGGGAAGTGCTGAACGTTCTCTGTGGGTTTGTGTGACGGCAGCCTTAGGGGCTGCGGCAAGTTTTATGTGGATTGGCTGGTGGCTGGTTACGTGTACCTTACTGCCGTATGCGGTTTTTTATGCGGCGCACCTCGTGAGTGACACACTGAGACATGATGCGCTCCAGTCGTATACCTATTTTATTTACCTACAGTACATTGTTGGATTCATGGCAGTGTCTGCAGTACTGTACTACCTTGGTTTCTTCGGCGTGTATACGTAGAGTAATGAACAGTACACCAGGATAAAGATGAGCGTATCATCGCGTGATGGTGCTACAATGAAAGTAATTTTTTCATGGTTGAAGAAAGTGTTCGTAAAACAGCAGCGAAGAAAAC
>CAYRMU010000037.1:0-7913 GCA_964425655.1 uncultured Candidatus Saccharibacteria bacterium
TTTTCTTGCCCATTGACTCGTTTTCAGCCGCAACGCTTGTCCGAAGCCCGGCTGCTTTAAGCGCAGCAAAGACTTCGTCGGCGTAGGCGACGTGGACGTCAGCTACCGGGATGATACGGGCTTGCTCAGGCGCAAGCCAGAGTGGGAACTGACCGCCGAGGTGCTCAATAAGGACAGCTGAAAAGCGTTCAATAGAGCCCATGATAGCGCAGTGAATCATGGCGATGCGCTCTTTTTCGCCTTTTTCGTTGATGCAGCTGAGGTCAAATCGCTCAGGGAGATTCATATCAAGCTGAATGGTAGCTACCTGGTGTTCACGGCCAAGTGAATCTTTGGCCATAAAGTCGAGCTTAGGGCCATACATGGCAGCTTCACCCGGAGCCTCGAAGTAGTCTGCATTGCGTTCCTTCGCGATGTCGCGGAGTGCATTCTCAGCATTTGCCCAAATTTCAGGGGTGCCGAGATACTTCTCCATTTCGCTTGGCTCATGGAAGGAGAGGCGAACGCGCAAGTTGAAACCGAAGGTGCCGTAGAAGGTGTCGATGATATCCCAGATACGGAAGAATTCATCCTTCACTTGGCTGTGACGACAAAACACATGTGAGTCGTCTTGCGTGATAGAGAGTACACGAGTGAGTCCACCGAGTTCGCCTGACTGCTCGTCGCGGTACACCATAGTAGTTTCAGCATAGCGCTGTGGCATGTCGCGGTAGCTATGTGGCTGGCGGTCAAAGATTTGCGTGTGGTGTGGGCAGTTCATTGGCTTCAGGGCGTACTCTTTACCTTCACGAGTGGTGATACGGAATAGTTCATCGGCAAACTTATCCCAGTGACCTGAAGTGACGTAGAGGTCTTTCTTCGTGATGTGGGGGATAGTGACCCGCTGGTAGCCATGCTTTTCGCGGAGTTGCCAGATGAACGTATCGAGTTGGTGACGAATGAGGGTACCTTTTGGGGTCCAGAGGGGGAGTCCGGCGCCAACGAGCTCAGAGAAGGTGAAGAGGTCGTGCTCACGGCCGAGCTTTCGGTGGTCACGCTTCTTGGCTTCTTCGAGTTGATGGAGGTAGGCATCGAGCTCTTCGCGGTTTTCAAAAGCGAGGCCGTACACACGGGTGAGCATCGGGTTCTTCTCATCGCCGCGCCAGTAAGCACCAGCTACCTTATCGAGCCGGAATGAGTCGGCATCAATTTCATCTTTTGGGTGTTCACAGTGACCACCTCGACAGAGGTCAGTAAAGCCGCCACACGTGTAGAGGGTAATTGCTTCGCCGCGACCGACAATTTCGTCGATGAGCTCAAGCTTGTACTGGTTTCCCGCAAAAACCGCCCGCGCTGCGTCAGGGGTTACTTCCTCATGGGTGAACTCGGTCCAGGTATTGAGGAGTTTCTTCATGGTCTTCTGAACTTCCTTCAAACCTTCATCGTTGAGAATTTCACCACCGGTAAAATCGATGTCGTAGTAGAAGCCGGTATCGATGGCTGGTCCAAGGGTAAGTTTGGCGTGCGGGTAGTGCTTCACGACCGCTGCGGCCAAGAGGTGAGCTAATGTGTGTCGCTTATTATGTAAGTCTTGTTGCATGGTTTGGGTAAACACCCAAAATGAGCGAACTGCTTCGTTAGGGAGCCTCTAGTCGCTGTCACCGTATACCTGATACGGCTCCTGCGCCAGCTTCTCCCTGCCTTGCATTTCATCTCATTTTGGGCGTTGAAATGATATGTTGATAAAAAAACGCCCGGGTAAAAATATAACAACGTTACATTTTTACCCGGACGATTCTGATCGCGGTTCCACCGAGTTTCCAGGGCAGTATGCTGCCTGGCGCTTCATTGGTTTCGGATTAGGTCGTTACGGACAAACTTTATTGCATACTATGTATGGTATGGAATAAAGTTTCGGTGGTTGGTAGCCACCGCAATCTCTGAATTTAAGTAATCCTACCATTACGTTCCAAAACGTCAATTTTAGAAAATATTAAAAAATCGCACCAACCTATCGGGGTGCGATTGTCTAAAACTTTTGCAGCACCTGCGCAATGGCAGCTTTGCTGTGGGCAGTGGCAAGTCTCGTAAGGAGTTTTTGCCACAGCACCATGGTGTCCTCATTGTGGTAGAAAAAATGTTCTATACGAACACCTTGTGTAATGGCGTCGGTAGGAAACGGTACGCGTTCCACTACTTGGCACGGCACGTGCCATTGGAGCGGGAGCAGAAGGGGGTTACCTGCCTGTACCTTGGGCAGACCGTTTGGTCGAACGGTGAGGCGGTACGGTGCCTGTTCAACCAACGATTCAATGTCGGTCACTGGCCATTTTTTTGTCTGCACAAAGAAATTTGGTCCGGGGTAGTCAGAGGCGGGGATACGGATTACTTTGTCCGCTACCACATGCTCAACATCGAATGAAACTACCTCATTCTTGAGGCGACTACGATATCGTACCCTAAGCGTAATTTCTTTGGCTCCGTGGGTTTCAAAGAATTTACCCACTTTTTTATGAACGCGGTCCATACGAAAGCTCCTTGCTTTGGTGGTTCAAATCTTGATATACCGTACTGTATATTTAGAAAAAGTCAACCCTACACAGTTACGTGTACCTTGGGTATGTCCGACACTATGCCCTGGTGGTGCGGGGCTGTTTTGGTCGGGTACTATGCTGTGGATGATTCTGTTGGCGCGAGCGCTTTGAGTTTATCTACCAAAATACTTGGCTCATCGTTGCGGATAGAGAGCTTGCCTTTAACTGCCACACAGGTGCCAGGGACGAGGAGGTCTTTGGAGGCTGCGTAAGTTTCCGGGAAGGCAACCATTTCGATGTTGTCGGTTTGGTTGGCAAGCAGGATAAATGCCATGCGGTCTCCTTTTTTAGTGAGGAGTTCTTTGACTGTCTCAATCATGCCGGCAGTAACGAGTTCACCTTTCATACGCACCATTGGAAGTTCTTGTTTTTCTTCGACCGCTTTTCTGATTTCACCAATCTTGGTGCGCTTCTCAATGTCGGCCTTAAATTGATCGAGTGGGTGACCCGATACGTAGACACCGAGGAGTTCTTTTTCCCAGAGGAGTTTTTGCTCTTTGCTTGCCGGCTCACACGGTACAAGCGTGAGGTCGTTGATAGCAGTATCCATACCGCCAAAGAGCGAGTCTTGACTCGATTCCTTGCCGGACACGTGCTCTCGGTTAAAGGCGAGCATGTTGTCGATGTTGTGGTACATGAGACCGCGCTCACTGAAGCGATCGAGCGCCCCGGTCATCACGAGCGCTTCAAGTGACTTCTTGTTTAGGTTTTTGTTGTGGACGCGTGAAAGGAAGTCGGCAAGTGAGGCAAACGGACCATGCTGCTTTCGCTCTTCAATGATTGCGTCCGCAATGCCTTCGCCGAAGTTTTTGATTGTTGTCAGTCCAAAGCGAATGCGCGCATCATTTCCGTGTTGGGCTGGTACTACGGAGAAGGGTGAGAACGATTCGTTGATATCTGGCGGCAAGACCACAATACCCATGCGTTCACACTCGTGAATGATTTCAGAAATTTTATCGGTATCGCCAGCGTCGGCAGTAAGAACAGCCGACATGTACTCATGCGGGAAGTTGGCCTTCATGTAGGCAGTTTGGTAGGCTACGCGGCCGTAGGAAGCAGCGTGCGCTTTATTGAACCCGTACGCGGCGAACGGCTCAATGAGTTTCCAGAGTCGGTCAGCCACACTGTGTGAGAGCTTGCCGTACTCGAGGAAGCCTTTCATGAGCTTATCTTTTTCGGCGGCCATTACCTCAGGTACTTTTTTACCCATCGCCTTACGGAGCTTGTCCGCATCAAGCCAGCTGTAGCCCGCGAGTTCAATCGCGGTCATCATCACGTCGTCCTGGTAGGTGATAACGCCGTACGATCGGTCGAGAATTTTCTCGAGCCGTGGGTCGAGGTAGGAGATAAGGCCTGGATTGTGCTTACGCTCAATGTACTGCGGAATCATTTCCATTGGGCCGGGGCGGTAGAGGGCTACCATCGCGTTGATGTCGTGAATGGTTGAAGGCTTGAGCTGCTTCAAGAACGAGGTCATGCCGGTACCGTTGAGCTGGAAGAGCCCCATGGTTTGCCCAGCAGCGAGCATATCAAACGTCTTATGGTCATCGAGCGGAATATTTTCGATATCAATATCAATATTGTGAATCTTTTTTACGCGCTTAACGGCATCAGCCAAAATGGCGAGGTTTTTGATACCCAAGAAGTCAAACTTCAAAAGCCCGACACCGTCTTCACCTACGGAATGCATCTCGTACTGGGTAATGAACTTACCGGTTTTGGTATCGAGCTGGATAGGGACGAACTCAGAAAGTGGCTCAGGAGCAATAACAACACCGGCGGCGTGTACTCCTACGTGCCGCGCGCGACCTTCAATTTTCTTCGCGAGGTCGATGACGTCGCGTGACTCACTGTCTTGCTTGTAGAGCTTTTGGAGGTCTGGTTCAATCTCGAGCGCTTTACTCAAGGTCATTGGGAAGCCTTGGCTACCCATAGGGACGAGCTTCGCGATACGGTCACCAACTGAGTAGGGGTGCCCAAGGGCGCGTGCGACATCACGCACTGCCGCGCGCGCCATCATGGTTCCGAAGGTACCAATCTGCGCTACTTTATCTTCACCGTATTTTTGTTTGGCGTACTCGATAATTTCATCACGCCGATTATCGGCGTAGTCCATATCGATATCGGGAGCTGACGGACGCTCTGGGTTTAGGAATCGCTCAAAGGGGAGCTTGTACTCAAGCGGGTCCACGTTCGTAATCCCGAGCACGTAGGTGGTATAGGAACCGGCCACTGACCCTCGAATGGTGGTGAGGATGCCGCGCTCGCGCGCTTCACGAATAAGGTCACCTACAGTTAAGAAGTACTTTGAGTACCCTTTATTCTTGATGACCTCAAGCTCGTAATCGATGCGCTGGCGATTGATAGGGTTATTGATGTCGTGCCCACGCCAGGCGACTCCTTCGTACGCTTGGTGCTTGAGCTCATCGTCTGGCTCGCGACCACTTTCAATCACGTAGTTCGGGAAGTACCACTTCGTACCAATGGGAATTTCTACATTGCACTGCTCGGCAATCTTGATGGTGTTCGCGAGAGCTTCCGGTTCATCAGCAAAGTATTCCTTGGCGGTTGCTTGGGAGATAAACGAAAAGTCTTCGTTACGCTGCTCACTAATATCGAGGACACCGCCACTTTGAATACGGAGCATTGCTTCGCGCGCAACGGCGTCACCTTTCTCCATGTAGTACACGTCGTGGGCTGCCACGAGTGGGGTGTTACTTTTCTTGGCGAGGGCTTTGATTTTTTCTTGCAACGCTCCGTGGTCGAGGATTTCGGGGTGGTGGGTGATTTCGAGGTAGAGGTTATCGCCGTAGACACTTTTGTACCAGTCGAGCTCGGCTTCGGCTTTGTCGAGGTCACCATTTTTGAGGTGCTGGGTAGTTTCACCGGCAAAGGAAGGAAGGATACAGAAAAGGTCACTCGCAAACTCTTTGAGGAGGTCATGGTCAACGCGGGGACGGTAGTAGAAGCCTTCGGTGTTGGATTGGGTTACGAGCTTAATCAGGTTTTTGTACCCATTGTTAGTTTTAGCGAGAAGAACGAGGCGTGCGCGGGGCTTATCAATTGGGTCCTTCATGAAGCGGGTCCGGGGTGCCATGAACGCATCAAGTCCAATGATTGGTTTGATTTCCTGGGCGATACAGGCCTTCATGTGGGCAATCGCGCCGTAGAGACCTCCGGCGTCGGTAATGGCCAGGGCATCTTGTCCATCGGCTTTAGCGGCTTTAGCCAGCTCTTTGCTAGTTGGAATAGCATTCAAGAGAGAATACTGGGAGTGAACGTGGAGGTGAATAAAGTCAGCCTGGAGTTTCGGGGTATCAGCCATAATGTGAGTAGTATAGCAAACTGCCTGGTATAGTTATAAACATGCAAAAATGGGTGATTGGAGTGGATGAAGCTGGCCGTGGCCCGCTTGCTGGACCAGTCTCGGTTGGGGTGGCGCTGGTGCCAACTGACTTTGATTGGCAGTTGATTCCTGGGGTGGGTGATAGTAAGCAGGTGAGTGAGAAAAAGCGGGAAGTTATTTACCTACGTGCGAAGGAACTTCAGAAAGCGGGGCAGCTTGATTTTGCAGTGGAACTGGTGTCGGCGAAAGTGATAGACACTAAAGGAATTGTGCCAGCGATTACTGCTGCGATGGCCAAAGCACTCAGTAGATTAGTTCAACCAAGGAGAGTCTTAGGTCAGGATGAAGTTTTAGTTAAGCTTGATGGGGGACTCAAGGCACCAAGGGAGTATGTCCATCAAGAGACCATCATTAAGGGTGATAGCAAAGAGAAAGTGATTGGATTGGCCTCGATTATGGCGAAGGTGACGCGAGATCACTACATGGAGCGGGTAGCCAAGAAAGCGGATTTTCTAGTGTATGACTTTGCGCAACATAAGGGATACGGCACCAAAGCGCACCGTGACGCAATTGCGAAGTATGGCCTATCCCCAGAGCACCGAGCGAGCTATTGTAAAAATCTCCAAATGTTGTAAGGTGTGTGGTCCGCTACGCAAAATGCATAGATGGGTATGTACAAATAGGAGGGAACATTTAATGCTCGACACGGGTAACGCGCAGTTTGAAGAGGCGATGACAAACGCTGGTTCTGCAGTCGGGGCTGCTCCGCTGACGTTTCCAGTACAGCTCATGGTTGCCAGCATCAACTTCCAGGCACATCTGGCCGAAGCTATGATTAGGCAGCCGATGACCTTCTGGTTCGGACTCTATACGGGTGCTTTTGTACCCCGTCGATAACGGCAGGTTGAGCCACCTATTTTTTATAATAGGTGGCTTTTAGTTTTCCCCAGAACTGTAGGTACATATTGCGTATACTCGTATTTTATTGTACAATCCAGAGTAGCAGAAACTAGTTCCTGGAGACATATACAAGATGAGTATCTTGACGCTTGAGCGCAAGAAAACGCCGTACTCAACGGCGCGCGATTTGAAAGCGATTTTCACTGAATTTAACCCTGATAGGTCCGAATGGACCGCTCCGCTGGTGCAAAACCTTGGTGGACGGGGTCGATCTGAAGAAGGATTGCTTAAATGGCTGTTGGCCCATGCCGGGTTGATGCGTATCGACATCACAGAATTGGTCTATGAGTTGGCCATTGAAGGCTGTCTCAGTGACTTCTTCATTGATGATGCTGCAATCGATTTGATTGGCTGGGGGCTGCTCAAGAAGCCGTGTGAGCAGCTTCTCGAGATTGATCGCCAGCATCGGTTTGAAGCTGAAGTGGCTAAGCGGCAGCAACAAGCTGGTTTTTTCCTCAATCGGCGGCTGTCAGGAACACAGCGCAAGTAAACCAAAGGGTTGCCTATGGCAACCCTTTTTCTATTGCTTTTTTATAGATATTTGCTATAGTTCTCGGCACTATGGTAATTCGAATGCGACACAACCGTTCGCAGACCAAACAGCGACGCAGTCATCACGCGCTTAAGGCTTCGCCTTTGTCTGTGTGTGCACACTGTGGGGCACAGCACCGACCACATCACATGTGCTTGGAATGCGGCTACTACAATGGGCGTCAAGTTATGGATCTCGAAGCGGTAAAGGCAGGGCGAGCAGCGCGTATGGCAGCTAAGCGTGAGGCAATTAAATCTCAGGCAGAATCAATTGCACCAAACGACGCAGCAGCAGTAGCAGAAAAGGCTCAGTAGTGAGTTAATCCACAAAAGTCCGGCTTTGGCCGGACTTTTGTGCGGTTATAGGTGCTACACTAAACGGCAGTACTAGTAGTGTTCATTAGTTTTATGGCGAATCGACATTTATCGCGATCAATTGTTCTTCAAACACTCTTTGAGTGGGATCTTAACGCTATCGACAAAAAAGAGATCCGTACGGTCCT
>CAYRMU010000038.1:0-7706 GCA_964425655.1 uncultured Candidatus Saccharibacteria bacterium
AATAGCAAAAACATAGCTCCGTCTCGCACTGAAGTACGCACGCAAAGTAGTTTGCGTGCTAAAACAAAACACTATGGATTTCATAATCCATAGTGTTTTGTTTTACTTCAGTGCGCGATAGAAGGATCGAACTTCTGGCCTTTTCAATGTCAATGAAACGCTCTACCACTGAGCTAATCGCGCATTTCTCGTGCACCAGAGTATACAAGAAATATTGCTTGGCGCAACGCCGATTACTCAGCAAATACCTTTCGGAGCATGCTCTGTACAATAAATTGGGTCTGCTTAATCTCATCCTCTTTGAGGTTTTCTACGCGTTCTTCAGCCCCACCGGGGATGTTGTGGACCATAACTGACTGTCCAAAGTCGATGACATACAGAATACCCTCGCGGCTAATCATAATGTTGCGAGGCTTGATGTCACCATGGAGGCAGTACTGGTGCATGGTTTCGAAAAAGCGGCGAATGTATCCGTTCATTTCCTCAGGTTGAAGATCAGCCAAGCGAGAATTTTTGAGGGCTTCTTTGAACTCAGCATGCAGCATTCCTTCTGCACTGGCTTGTTCGAGCGTTATGCCGTCAATCAGTTCCATACCGTATAGCTGAATGCTGTCGGTTGTGTGATACAGGTATGGGTGCGGTACGCGAATATACTTGGAGCGACGCTCAAACTTTATTTCAGCTTCCTCAATCATGCGCATCCGTTCCACCTCCTTAATCACATTATGCTCCTGCTCAGCAGTGATGGTTTTGGCGGTCGGAGTAACGACGTACTTGATGGCCATTGGGACAATTTCATCTCCAAAGCCAACATAGTGAGACTTAACGCGAGCTGTCATGCCGGTGCCGAGATAGTTATCAGGATTCGTGAACACTGACGTCTCAAGTGCATGGAACAATTCTTTTTCATGTCCCGCAGCAAGTTCTTGTATATGTGCGTCGCTAATTTCAGAGTTGGTAGTTGACTCGAGGCGACCTTCGAGTTGTTCACTAAGATAGTGGGTGATTTCCTCGTCAGACATTTCTTGGTCCTCAGCATACTTCATGAGGCGCATCCCAAGCTCTGCTGGAAAGCGCTTCAAAATATGGTAGTACGGTTCGCTATCATAATCTGCTGGCTTGAATTCAAAACTGTTTTTCTTAGGTAACTCCATAGCGAGTAGTATACAATAGTAGGTAATGATCCTCTACCCGACAGAAACGCTCTACGCGCTTGGGGTAAATGCCCTCGATGGGATTGAGATTGCCCGGTTGTTTGCTCTGAAAGGGCGAGAAGAGCATAAGGCGGTTAGCTGGCTCGTGCGCAACGTCGACGACATCCGTCAGTTTGCCGAGGTAGATGCTGTAGCGGCAAGAATTGCGGAGCACTTTTTGCCAGGGCCGCTGACCCTCGTGCTTCGCGTTAAGGACGAAGTTCCAGATATGCTCGTCGGTCCCGATCGCACGGTTGGCTTCAGGGTTTCTTCAGACCCAATGGCGCAAGCAATCATTGATGCCTTTATGAGTGAGTATGGTGCACCGCTAACCTGCACGAGTGCCAATGTGAGCGGCTCACCGACGTTACCTACCGTCGATGAGATTTTGCAGCAGTTTGGTGCTCAAGCTGATTTGATCGATGAAGTGCATGATGACGGTGTCCGCAAAGGTTTGGCTTCGACGGTAGTGAAGGTGATTGATGGGGAATTGACGATTTTGCGTGAAGGCGCAGTCTCCGAGTCTGAGATACGCCTAGTGCTATAGTGGTAGTTTGAAAGATTTACCTGCTCTGGACGTCTTCGCTAGTACAGTGCTCTTTTAAGGGCTTTTTCTATATGAAAGGTACACCCACAGAAAACAACAAAATTTTAAACAATCAGGTTCCATTTAGTACTGCATTTCAGTATTTAACCTTCATTACACGACCACATACGTTGTGGGCAATTTCAGCTATCGTGGCAGTGATTGTCGCGGCAACACTTGAGCAGTCGGTAAGTTATCTGTTCAAGCTCATTATTGATGCCGTAGAGGCAGGAGACCAGAAGCAGGCATTGCTGTACGGCTTAGCGTTTCCATTGGCGCTGTTTGCTATATCGTGCTCATTTCGGGTGAGCGGCTTGCTCGGTATGCGTTGGGCTAATAACGTCCGGAAGGATGGGTATGACTATTTTTTTACCCACATCTTAAAACATAGTCACGGGTACTTCAGCAACCGATTTGCTGGTTCAATCCATAGCAAGATTAGAAATGTGGTCGAAGGAATTGATAACCTCATTCCGGAGATTCTTTGGACGTATGTAAACTCACTTGTGTCGTTTTTAGTAACGCTCGTGTTTATTGCACTGGTGGATGTGCTCGCGGCATGCATTTTTGTAGCGTTAGCAGTTGTGCTGTTCTACGTAAATAAATACATGGCACCAATAAAGCAACGGTACTCCTATGAGCATGCTGAGGTCAGCTCACGTATGCATGCAAGTATTATTGATGTGATTTCTAATATCGGAGCTACCCGTCAGTACGCGAGAACCGGATTTGAACAAGAGCAGGTGGCTGCACTGACTGCACAGCACTTCAGGACTGGCATGCTGTCATGGGGCCGTACTGAGTACATGCTGTTTGTAAATGGCTTCATACTCTTTCTCTTTGGATCAGCCATGTTCTACATTTTAGTAGAGCGCTGGAGTGTCGGGGGTGTTACAACTGGCGAATTTGTTTTGGTTGCGTCACTTATCGCGCAAATGTCAGGCACACTGATTTTCATTGGGCGTGCGTTTAACAGTACGTCACGTACTATTGGTGAAATTAAGGAGGGCTTCGATGAGCTTTTAGTTCCCTTTGAGATAACTGACGCACATGATGCGCTCCCGCTAGCTGTGCGTAAGGGTGAAATTGCCTGGGAGAACGTCACTTTCAAGTACGATAGCAACACTGTCTTTGATCAGTTTAATCTCACTATAACTCCTGGCCAGCGCGTTGGTTTGGTGGGCTCTTCAGGGGCGGGGAAGACTACCTTCGTTTCACTCCTCCTTCGCCAGCACGAGCTCACGGGGGGAGCCATCACAATTGATGGACAGAACATCGCCGAAGTTACGCAAGACTCACTCCGCCAAGCCATTGCAGTCGTGCCGCAGGAGCCGGCCCTCTTTCACCGGACTATTAAAGAAAATATTGCTTACGGCAAACCTGACGCTACCGAGGAGGAAATTATCGAAGTAGCAAAGAAGGCGCAAGCACACGACTTTATTAGTGCACTTCCAGAGGGGTATACCACGCTCGTTGGTGAACGTGGGGTAAAGCTCTCAGGTGGGCAGAAGCAGCGGGTCGCGATTGCACGCGCCATGCTCAAAGACGCACCAATCCTCGTGCTTGATGAAGCTACCTCAGCGCTTGATTCCGAAAGTGAGGTAGCAATCCAAAAAGCACTCCATACGCTTATGGCGGGGAAAACGGTTATTGCGATTGCGCACCGACTTTCAACTCTGCGAGAGATGGATAGAATCATCGTCCTTGAGGCTGGAAAGATTATCGAAGACGGCACCCATGAGACCCTCAAAGAGTACGGGGGTACCTACCAGCGCTTGTGGGATCACCAAGCCGGAGGGTTCTTGGTTGAGTAGTAGACTAGGGTTGTACGCCAAACAGGAGACATCGGATGTCCCCTGTTTTTGTAACCTTCCCGGGACTGATGTAGTCTTAATAGGTACTTACTCATTAGCACCTCGACGCATATGTGTGGCATTTTTGGATACGTAGGGAATCGAACTGCAGCCCCGCTCTTAATTGAAGCGTTGCGCACGCTTGAGTATCGCGGCTACGACTCAGCGGGTATCTACGTGCCGCAAATGGGAGTCATTAAAGCTGCCGGCCAGATTGATAACTTAGCCGCAAAGCTTCCCGCCACATTGGCCGGTACGAGCGGTATCGCGCATACTCGCTGGGCGACGCACGGTGCGCCGACTGAAGCCAACGCTCACCCCCACAGTGACATGAGTGGAAATATTTGGCTTGTCCATAACGGGATTATCGAGAACTACCGAGAGATTAAAGAGGGGCTCATGGTGCAGGGGATTCGTTTTCAAAGTGAGACCGACACCGAGGTCTTGGCGAAGCTCATTGGTACACTCTATCGCGGAAGTATCGCTGAAGCGGTACAGGAGGCCCTGAAGCACGTTCGCGGCACGTACGGCTTGGCGGTCATTTCAGAGAAAGAGCCGGGCACGCTCATTGCAGCACGGATGGGGAGTCCGATTGTCTTGGGCTTTGGTGCCGACGGAAACTACATTGCCTCAGATCCATCTGCGCTTCTGCCACACACCAAAGACGTCCTCTTCTTGCAAGATGGTGAACTGGCTGTTGTCTATAAGGATAGCTACCAGGTTCGTTCGATTGCCGGCCAGGTGCTGAAGAAGCATATCGAAACGCTCGCCCATGATGTAGCGGTGGTGCAAAAGGAGGGGTATGAGCACTTCATGGAGAAGGAGATTTTTGAAGCTCCGGAGGTAATCAGCAACACGATTCGGGGTCGCTTGCTCCCGGAGAAGGGAAGAGCGAAGCTCGGCGGCCTTGAGTCTGTTCTCGCTGAAATTGCCACCCTCCATCGGTTGCAAATTGTTGGTTGCGGCTCAGCCTTCTACGCCGGCCAGGTGGGGCGCTACATGCTCGAAGAGTATGCAGGGCTGCCGGTAGAGGTTGAGCTTGGCAGCGAGTACCGCTATAAGAAAAACTATCCTGACAAAAAGAGCGCGCTCTTGGCCGTGTCGCAATCAGGTGAGACAGCCGACACGCTCGCTTCGGTCCGTGAAGGTAAGCGTCTCGGGCTACGGACGCTCGGTATCATCAATGCCGTTGGTTCTACCATTGCTCGTGAGACCGACGCCGGTGTACACAATCATGCGGGCCCTGAAGTGGCAGTCGCATCGACCAAGGCGTTCATTTCACAGCTCACCGTCTTCGCACTCCTGACGCTCCTTATTGGTCGCGAGCGAGGCATGAAGGAAGCAGAGGGAAAAGAAATTGTGGCTGGTCTTCAGCGTCTTCCTGAAGTGCTCCGTGAGGTACTTAGCCTAGCGCCCACCCTTAAAGCCTGGGCGAAGGATATTGCGGCCTATGATGACGCTATGTTCATCGGCCGCAAATTCCACGCCCCGATAGCCTATGAGGGCGCTTTGAAGCTCAAGGAGGTTACGTACATACACGCCGAGGCATACGCCGGTGGGGAACTAAAGCATGGTCCGATTGCGCTCTTAGGTGAACGCTTCCCGGTCATTGCGCTTGCGCCACGCGACGACGTCTACGAAAAAATGGTTTCCAATATCGAAGAGGTGAAAGCCCGCAAAGCACCAGTCTACGCGTTTGTGACGAAAGGAGATGTAAACGTGGCTGCGATTGCTACCAAGGTACTCGAGCTCCCGAAGGTGCACCCACTCCTCCAACCAATTGTATCCACCGTCCCGCTCCACCTACTCGCGTACTACGTCGGGGTAGAGAAGGGGTACAACGTCGACCGGCCTCGGAATCTTGCGAAAAGTGTAACGGTCGAGTAGTAGCCCAAGGCACAGATCATTGAGGAGAAGTGTGATGGATGTAGACGATCAGCTGAAAGTACGAGCATCATTCTGGACGGTTGTAGCACTCCTGACGCCAGAACAGATTGAAGGGGTGTATATTGCGAAGTATGTAGACTTCCTCAAGCGTAAAAAGGCAGGGAATGGTTCACTTACACTCGGGTTGTCGTGCGCTCTCTTTGCTGAATGCGCAGGCTTTGCGGCTGAGCGTAAGCAGACACTTCAAGACAAGGCAGCACTACTGGCCGAATCCGGACATTTCTAGAGGAGTAAAACCGCCACCCTGAGGTGTGGTTTTTTTATATGGCCTCAAGACCTCGTTCCCTAGGGAAAATACTTGCTTCCCCTAGGACTCTCCTAGGAGAAGTTAGGCTTGTCGATTCAGAAAAGACTTGGTATCGTTTAGGGACATTTTATGGTGTTTGCCCGTATCGGTCGTAGGTATCGATATTTACCCATACTACTCCTGGGGTTGCTTTGGTCGGCTGGTGATGCGGCAGCGGCCACAACCTTTTCTGGATACACGGAAATAACAGAAGATACGGTCTGGACACTGGCTGATAGCCCGTACGTGATACTCGATAATGGTACGGTTGATTTCAATGGTGCTGATTTAGAAATCGAGCCGGGAGTAGTGGTTAAGTTTGGTCGACGGTCGAACCTTGAAATTGCTGGTAATCTAATTGCAGAAGGCACTCCAGTGCAACCGATTATTCTAACTTCACTGCGTAACGATACTGTGCTCGGAGATACCAATGGTGATGGATCAGTCTCGGTACCACGGGCAACAGATGATTGGGGGATTCTGGTTGGAGGGAGTGCGTCAAACCAAGTAATGGTTAATCTGTCTCATGTCGAGATGTCGTATTCTCGGGATGGGCTGCTAGTAGAGGATGGTATGGTGACAATGGACACTGTGCGGGTTTCAACAGCAACTAAAGGTGTAGAGCACATGGGAGGACAGGCCACGATACAAAATTTCGTTGCAGAGGGAATTACGCAAGATGCACTTATTTTGTACGATGTTAGCGCGTCTCTTGGCGGACTGTATTTCCAGAGTGGTCCGGGGTATGGCCTTGAAGCATTTTTTTCGGAGACCATAATTGATGGAGTGACGTGTGAAAATTTAGCCGGTTCATGTATCTACGCTTACGGAGGGGGAGCTGATGTGCGTAATGTGTGGGTTAAAAGTACTGATGTAAACATGTGGGAGGTAGCGCTTACCTTCTACTCGACAACACTCACGCTCAACACAGTGGTTGTCGAAAACATTGGAGACTATGCAGGTTTAGGCATTTATGACACAGAAGCTGTCGTGAAGGATGTAATTCTCGCTAGTGGACTCAGTTATGGCCTGGAGCTTATTGGTTTTTCTAAGCCTACTTCGGCGACTGTAGAAAATATAACGGTGACCGGTTTTGCGCCGGGGATGTATCTCAGTAACGTAGATCTCATTATGGATGGCGCGAACGTCACCGATAACAATGGCGGTATAGAAACAGATATGGCAACTGAGGGTGATAGAGTAATTGTCCGAAATTCAATTATTGCTGATAATTCACAATTTGGAGTGTATGACTTCAGTGACCCAGGATACGTCGATGTGCGTGAAAATTGGTGGGGAGATCCAAGTGGGCCATATTCTGCTGTTGGTAACCCAGACGGTCTTGGTAATGCAGTTGTAGGTAACGCACAGTTTAGTAACTGGTTATTAGTTCCACCTGGAGTACCTGAAGAACCTGAGATTGACCCATTGCTCCTTCAGTATATGCCCGTTTTATACATGCACCCGGAAGAGGATTATTTTCCAATGAATGTTGAGGCTTTTGTAGAAGGAAGTGCCATCTGGGACGATCGCGATTTGCTGAGCGATACACTGCTGGTGCCGGCCGGTGAAGGTAACGCGGCATCGCTTGCATACATCGCGACAACCACTGACACGAGTGATTGGTACATTCAATTCAGCGGTACTGAAGCTAAGGAGTTTGACTTGGTGGAGGCTAAAGCACGCTATCGGTCACTTGTTTCTTCTGGCCTAGCTACCACTACGGTGTACGTTCACAAAATGGAAGACGCATACATTGATGATGCAGGGGTCACGCATGAGTTTATTGTCTTGCAGTACTGGTACTTTTACGCGATGAATAATTGGAGGGAGCAGGGTGG
>CAYRMU010000039.1:0-4846 GCA_964425655.1 uncultured Candidatus Saccharibacteria bacterium
GTCTGTCGTGATCTTTCGATCATTTATAACAAAGGTAAAGCGAATGAGTTTAAAGCGCTCACCGGGGTTAATACTGATATCTACGAAGGAGAGTACGTTATTCTCTTCGGTGCTTCTGGCTCAGGTAAGTCAACGCTGATGTACTCTATTCAGGGCTCGTTACCGCCCGGTGAAGGGACGCTTTTGATTCGTGGTGACGACATTTACTCGTACCCTCCTGAAGAGCGTGTCTACTTCCAGCGGTACGTGATGGGAATTATTTTCCAGTCATTCAACCTGATTCCATCACTGTCGGTGCTCGACAACGTCGCGCTACCGATGATTTTCTGCGACGCTGACAAAATCACCCGTAACCGACGTGCTCAGTCACTCCTTGAGCGTTTTGGGGTAGGGCACGTGTCGCATAAAATTCCTGCGATGCTCTCAGGAGGTCAGCAGCAGCGTGTTTCAGTATCGCGGTCCATGGTTAATGACCCGAAGATTCTTTTGGCTGACGAGCCGACGGGTAACCTCGACTCCGTATCAACCCAGCAAGTAATGGACAAGATTGATGAAATTAACACGTTCGATAAACGAACGATTATTATGGTATCGCACAATGCGGCCCACCTTTCCTATGCGCACCGCGTGTACTACCTCAAAGACGGACACATTGTTCGCGAAGTGGTTAACCCGCAGCGCAAGCAGATTAAGCCAGTGAAGGAAGGGGAGACTATCGTAACCGAGCTGGAGCAGCTCGCCCGACTCTTCCCGTACGACTCAGTGGAAACCTTGCGCGTAAAAAGTCTCGTCAACTTCCTTACCCAGGAGTATACCTTTGACCAAATCATTCGCCTTGAAATCGCCATCCAGCATTTTATTGGCGGCATGATTGATCGAGAGCGGTTCATTAAAATGCTCACCACGCACTACGACAAGGGGGGTGCGAGTGTATCAATCACTGAAGCACGGCGCATGGCGAACGTGGCGGAGCGTATGCTTGGCCAGGCTGACGATATCCGCCGGTTCCGTAAGACCTACGAAAAGGATCACGTGTTCTTCGACCAGCATAAGCTGGCTGAGCGTCTTCGCGACCACTTGCTTCGCATGCACCGCCTTGAGCTCTCGAAGAAACAAGACGCCAACCTCGTTGAGACCATTGCTGACCGTGTAGTCGGTGTGTCTGGAGAGGATGACTTTCATACCAAGCTACAGAAACCAGTTTCAAACAGTGGGTTAGGGTTAACCGAACGTGAGGCAGACGATATCACCAGGTACTTTGAAAAATTGATTGCTCAAGGTGTCGATATTAGCTACAAATCGTAGTATGCGCGTACAAGATCTAGCACAACTTTCGACTCGAATGTTCAAAACAAACCCTATGCGTACCTGGCTGACGATTCTTGGTATGGGTGTAGGAACTGGCGCGGTGGTTATTCTGGTGGGTCTCGGTTTCGGTCTCCAGCAGATTATTCTCGAACAGATTGTGTTCGGTGAGACATTGCTCTCACTCGGTGTTTCAACGACGGGGGTACAGACGCTCGCCCTTACAAACGAAACCGTAGCAAAGTTTGAGCAGAACCCACTCGTGCTCGACGCCGCTCCAATGGCGCGTTTTCCAGGGCTCGTCACCTATAAAGGTCTTACCGGTAACCTCTTTATTCAAGGTGCAGAGCCAGCCTACCTCCGCTACGCCGGCGTTGCGCTCACCTCAGGGGAAACCTTCACTGAGGAGGAAATAGGCAATACTGATTCTGTGCTCCTTTCACCAGCTGTACTCAAACTCTTCGGCATAGAGGATGCTGAGGCCTTTGTGGGGGAGAAGGTAACGTTTCGTATCTTGGTTCCTGCCGAGGATGGTACCGATGACATCAACGAAGTGTACATCGACAAAGAGTACACCGTACGCGGCATTACGAAAGAGGAGGGCGTCTTGAATGCAATGATGATGCTGCCTGAACTCCGAACGCACCTCGGTATCGAAGAGTACGAACGCGTGCAGGTGCGCGTTGTCGATAATCAGGCACTGCCACTCGTTGAAGAGGCATTGATTACCGAAGGGTACCGCGTTACGGCACTCTCAAAGACGGTAGAGCAGGCTTCCAAGATCTTCCAGGGTATCCAGGCGGTATTGGCCGTCTTCGGCGGAATCGCATTGCTCGTGTCAGCTATCGGCATGTTCAATACCATGACGGTAACCCTCCTCGAGCGTACCAAGGAGATCGGTATTATGCGTACCATTGGAGCTTCCCCAAGTGACGTAAAGACGCTCTTCGTCTCCGAATCTATCGTCGTGGGTTTCATGGGTGGATTGAGCGGTATCGTGATGGGGGTCGCCTTTGGCGTTGTCGTTAACGTGCTCCTCAACCTCGTGGCTGGGCAGTTCGGAGGACAATCAGTGCGCTTGTTTGCGTTCCCACTGTGGTTTTTGGTCTTCATCGCTGTATTCTCGGCGGTGGTAGGGTATCTGACCGGTATATTTCCTGCGCGCCGTGCCGCCAAACTAAACCCGCTTGACGCCATCCAGTATAGTTAGTCCTGTGTATAACTCGGTGGATAGCGCATTTAATTTTGTACAATTACATTGAGCTTTAATATTATTAATACAGTACAACACATGAGCAGCATGCCGAAAACATTACATACAGCAGGTAAAATAACCGTACTTACGTCACTCGTAGGTGTCGTTGTTTTCTCAACCATGTTCCTCCTCAACCTGGGGGCAGAAGAATTCCAGCAGGTGCAAGCCCAGGGGATTGCGACGACCTCCGTCAATGTGTTGAACACTCCTCCGCAGTGGACAATTGATGCGCAAGAAGAAATCGGCTCATCGACCACTACGCCGACTAACACCGGCTCACAAGTAGCATGGGTAGCTACTGCAACCGACTCAAACGGCGCACCGTACTTCTTGCTCATCTGTGATACGGCCACACCGCCAATTCCTGGTCAAGCATCAAGTACCAACGACCTCGGTACAGCACCACCAAGCTGTGTCGCAACCTCAACTCAGTGGGCTGTTTCGGCGAGTACCACGAGTGGTTCAGAGGCACGTGCAGCTACTACCACGCTTGAGGCCTGGGACGAAGAAAACGATTGGTACGCTTGGGTATGTGACGATGATCCAGATAACGCACGGTGTAATGTGCTCTTCAAGCAGGGAACAGGTACTACTTCTTCACCGTTTAACGTAAACCACCGCCCAACCTTTACGGCGTACTCAGACGACTCGTCTGCTTCCTCAGTTCCAGGTACACTCGTCACCTTCACCTCAACTGCCGACGATGCCGACATTACAGGCACTGCTGACACCGTTAAACTCTTCGTATGTTCTACTAACAGCTTTAACCTTACAACATCTGCTTGTACAGCCAGCACAATCGCTACATCTACATTTGTAGCAACCAACCCTACTGCAACGTACACAATTGTCATCCCAACTCGTGATGCCAACTATGGTGCCTACGGATTCGTAATCGATAACCATGGTCACGGTGCATCAGGTGGTCAGCAGGGAGTAGACTCTGTGCTTACCGTGGGAAACGCAGTACCGTATGTAAATGCAGGCGACATTACTCTTAATAATGGCGGCAATATCATTCTCACTGTACCAGCCGGAGAAACCACCGGATTTACAGTACAGTTCGCAGCCTCTGACAATAACAGTTGCCAAACATCAACGTCATCATCAGAGATAGTTGGCTATGATCTGTCTGTTTATCGCACTGGAGTGAATAGTACTACTAGCTGTGATGCACTTAATGAGTATGATGCAAACGATTGCTACACATCAGCAGTACCAGCGTCTACTTGGAACCTCAGTTGTACCGCTTCAACTACGAGCTGTACTGGCCCAACTGACCTCAACGTAATCTATAACTGTACCTTCCCACTTTGGTACATTGCAGATCCGACTGATGACACAAGTACAACAACACCATATGCTGGAACAAACTGGGTTGCTGCAGCTTCAGCAATTGATGATGATGGCGCACAAAGTACCCTAATTCCGGGAACTATCTACCAGCACGTGCAGCAGCTACTTGCATTCGCACTCGATACAGTAGCAATCCCATATGGTTCACTCGAGCCGGGAACCCGAAATGAAGTACTTAACGCAACCACCACGATGCGAGCAACCGGTAACGTTGGTCTCGACCAGCTCCTCACTGGTGAATCAATGTGTCGTACCTACACTACAGCAGTAACCTGTCCAAACTCTGCCACTTCAACCATTGCTGAACGTTACCAGGTGTTCGCAACATCTACCGCATCGTACGGTTCAGCTAGTTCATCAGGAAGATTCCTTTCTTCAACTACCGCCAAGGAGCTTGAGGTAAACATCCTAAAACCAACAGCTACGTCTTCACAGACAAGCAAGATTACCTACTGGGGTATCGAAGTTCCTGGGACAATTACATTGGCCGGTGCCTACACAGGTGAAAACACCTTTATTGCTAAGTTGAGTGAAGCTGTCCAGTGGTAGAAATGAGCACTCTAAAAAAACGTCTCTCACGAGACGTTTTTTTTGTTTCAAAACATATCCACATTTTGTGACCGTATTCCACCACTTGTTCCTTGCTATTGTTACGCTGCCTTGTGATAATAGGAGCAACGTAAACGGGTTTTAAATGAGCGCATTCTTTAAATCATTACTATTGATTATCACGTTTTTTGTGATGCTCGGTAGTGACGCTGCCATGGCCGGCTTTGGTGTTACACCGCCTTTTGTGCGCAACACTAGCCTTACCCGTAACTCTGTGTATGAACAGCAGATCCTTCTTGTGCGCGCTGATCCAAATGTGCCGCTTCAGGCCACTATTACTGTTGATGCACCTGAGGTCTATGATTGGATTGAGATTGTTGA
>CAYRMU010000039.1:4946-6461 GCA_964425655.1 uncultured Candidatus Saccharibacteria bacterium
GTTAAGAAGATTAAGCCGTACGCCACTGAAGACGTAGTTGCCAACATCCCAACTCGCTTGCCGGCCGGAGCTTACCTTGCTCGCTATAAGATTTACAATGGGGATGAAATCAAGCAAGAGGGTGATGTTTCCTTGAATGTGCTTCCGTACGGTACGCTCCAGACTGCAGGCTTTGGTTTCTCTGGTCTGTCGCTACCGCACAAACTTTCTATTCTGCTCCCAATCTTCGGTTTCATTATCCTCGTCCTCCTGTTTATTCAGTCACGTCGACAGCGGCGCTACACTGGATAGGCTATGATCGCTCTTAACCGCACAACACGATGGGGTCGTGCTGCGGCGCTACTCATCCTCGCGCTATCGCTCCTTTTTACCAATACTGTCACTGTCGCGCAGTCGATTAGCTCTGGAGCTGTTGCTACGACCACACTGACCCTAAGTATTTGTGGTAACTCACTCGTGGACGATGGGGAAGAGTGCGATGTCCCTGGGGAGACCGGCACCTACAGTACAACAATCGTTGGTCGGCAGTGCACGCTGGTGTGTCAGTTTGGCCCGTACTGTGGTGACGGTATTTTGCAGTCCCTGTACGACGAGGAGTGTGACGACGGGAACAATGATAGTGGCGACTTTTGTAGCGCCACCTGCACCATTGAACCGGCCGGTTCCGGTGGTGGCGGTTCTTCCGGTGGTGGTGGCGGTCCCCGTGGTGGATCTGATGAAGAGCTGGGTGACACCCAAGTAAACGTTGTTGGTCAAACATTCCCGCGCGCACTAGTAAACATTATCCTTGATGCTGAGAGTGTTGGTTCAGCCCGCTCAGACAACTCTGGTCGCTTCGAGTTTTCAACTAACGCAACTCCAGGAACGGTATCAATGGGCTTCTGGAACACTGATAGTTACAACACTCGCTCCATCACCTTTAATACCACCTTCGATGTTACCCAGGGGGCCATTACCAACGTAGCCGGTATTCTCATACCGCCGACAATTTCAGTTACCGATGCCACTATCAATCCAGGTGACATCGTCGTGTTCCGCGGGCAAGCTATTCCCAATGCTACTATCGAAGTGCAAATTGGCTCGGCAGTCCGGACCCAAACCACACGGTCTGACGCCAACGGAAACTGGACGCTGTCATACGATACCAACAGCCTATCCAACGGGACCTACGCCGTTAAGGCGCGCTCAATATCGGGTACCGGCACCCTTACCTCACAGAGTAGCTACAGTACCGTCCTGCAGCTTTTTGCGGGCGTTGAAGGTGCTTCCGGTGCACCATCAGACCTTAACACCGACGGCTCAATTAACCTCATCGACTTTTCTATCCTCATCTTCTGGTGGCAAACCAACGGCGGTGACTCTGACCCTGCGGCCGACATCAACGGCAACGGTCGGGTAAGTATCGAAGACTTTTCTATTCTTCTCTTTAATTGGACTGGGTAAACTTGTCGAGTATTGTAAATGTTGGACTAGATGTCCTAGCAATTTGCCCTAGTGAGGGGCAAATTGAGAACT
>CAYRMU010000039.1:6561-7652 GCA_964425655.1 uncultured Candidatus Saccharibacteria bacterium
ATAGTTAGTCCCACTCTATAGCAGAACTGGCAGACCCTAAACTTTCGCTGCCGATAATTTTAGGAATCTGTGAAAGGTAAAAGGAGGGTGACCAATCTTCATAGAAGAAACTACCAACAATGGGTGAGGTTTCAATGGGTAGGGTTCGGGTGAAGATGAGGTGACTGCTCCAGCGATAGTTCTGAAGTGTAACAAGCGCTGCATCACTACTTTTTACAAGCCCCTTTCGCCACTTCGGGAGAGAACGGTCGAGTGCGTTAAGGTGAATATAGTAGGGGATGTATAGAAATTGTGCATCATTGGAAATGTGCACAGATTTATACTTTCCTTGCCAAAGTGCACCACTGCGTTCATAGCGTTCGTTAAAGTACTTGGCATAGCCCATGTTTACCTTCTTCATGAAGAGAGGTATTCCTTGATCAACGAGCGGTGAAAGGAGGAGGTGGTAATGATTGGGCATGAGGCAATATGCGTGAATCGTTACGAGTCTCTGTGACGGTTTCATTTGTAGTCGAGCCGTAGTCGACCAGTCATTATGTGGTGCCGCATCGACACTATTGTAAATCATCAAATTCTGCGTAAACCGTACATAGTCACTTGCATGAATAAAAGTCTTTCGTTTATCAACTCCTCGATTGTAGACGTGAAAAAAATCCATAGATGCAACGTATATCAATAGTGTAATACAGGGGACATCCGATGTCCCCTGTGGGGGGTGCAGAATTTGTGGACAATTGGGCTCGTCAATAGTGAAGAGGGCGCTACAATGAAGGAGTACTTATTGCGGAGGTGAACTCTTTTAGCATTACTGCTCGTACGGTCGCGTACGTAAGGGGATGCCTCAGCCGGGCATTACGCAGTAAGTATGTTTATGTACCCTGTTTGCGTATCGGTGTGGAGACCAGTGCGCTTGGCGTTTAACTACCACAGTCTAAATGTCTTTTTTTAGAGCCTACAACACTCTAGTCAAAGAGTACGTAAAGAATAATCAACGTAGAGCATATGTTTCGAACGGAAACCACCGTCGAGATGCTCAAGCCTATTGCAACGATAGTAGGCCTCGCGATCATTCTATGGTCACTTGGTCTACC
>CAYRMU010000040.1:0-6819 GCA_964425655.1 uncultured Candidatus Saccharibacteria bacterium
AGGTTTGTGGCTGCGTTAATCGTACCGGTCTCAGTGATTTTAATCGAGGTGATATTTCGTGAACTGGTGTCTTCTGAAATCACAAACGTACCACCGACGTGGGAATTGGTGGCACCCTTGTCTAAGTTTTGTTGCGTACCGGCCGTTGAAACCGTTACGTTAATCACTTCGGTGTACGTCACATCAGCGTACATTGCAAACTGGCGACACGAGTTCGACGCACCACCTCCCGGCCGCTGACAGCGGAGGCGAATACGAAGCCCATCAAGCTGTGCCTGAGTGAGCGAAAGCCCTGTTATGTTTGCCGTGTCCCACTGCGCCGTACCGCGGTTGGTGAGCTGAATGGTTGTGCCGTACTGGGTTGTTTCAGTAGCGTCCCATAAGCTCACGTACGTGGCCATGTTGGCGTTGAGCTCCTGGTGGTACACCTTAACCGAAACCGCCGACGCAGAAGATACGTTCGTGATGGAACTCATTTGGTAGTTAGACTGCGCGTTGTTGGCAATTGTCACGTAGTCACCCGCAGTAGAAGGGGCGGTTGGGTCGCGTACCGCGTCGTTGAGACAGTCATAGTTGCCGCCGACACCACAGGTAGTAAGTGTACCGGCAACCGTACCGTTTGCGTTTGGATCGATGACGCCGGTCGCAGCTTCTACATCCCCAAAAAAGTCGGTGAAGAAATGTAGCTGAGCTGCGGTGAAGGTGGCACCCACGAGAAAAAGGGTGAGCAAAAAACCCACAGACAATGAGCGTGCGTACGTGCACATTCTATGAAATACCTCCATATCTGATATGGTTATTTTACGTGAGGAGCTGCGTATTCACTAATGCTTACTGTGAACTGGTGGTAGTGGAAAATGGCTCAACAATGATGTCAAAGTCGGTCAATGGTAGCGTCTCAGGTACTAGGCCAGGAGTAGTTACAACAAGGGCATCGCTCGTCGATGCGGTACCCCCACCCGTTGGTGTACTACTCGCTATCGAGGTGCTGTCGGTAGGCTCAAGATCGTCATTGAACTCTTCTCGTGAAGATGACTTATTCTGCAGGAGTGCACGTGTCTCGCCGGTTTGATCAGACGATGGAAGTTCCTTGGGCACAATCGGCGCAGCAGCAGCGAGCGGGATAAGATCACCGGTTTCTGCGTCGTACCCCTTGGTGATAACGTCACCATTCTCAAACTTTGTATCATAGACGAGCACAAAGCGTGGATTCATCACGCGCGCCCCTTCCCCATCATCAATAACCGATGTCAGTCCCGTCGCTATCTCGTACACCGCAACAGCATGAGTGGTACCCGTTGTGATGTTCCAAATGACGTATGCACCCTCAACTTGTGGCGCAATACTTTGCGCAGCGCCAGTAGAAATCACCCGAGCTGAAACGCCGTCGTGGAGTACCACTTGCCACCGATCATCAATCCATGACTGCCACACGGTATACTGCCCAGCTCGGTGCGGCTCCATACTAGAACCATACCCTTCTGAGACCAGTGTCTCGCGCTTGTCTTGGTAGCTATATACCGCGTACTGGCCAGCTTCGAGACGATGCCACACGATAGTATTGGAAACGGCGTCAAAGTACGGCGCATCGTCATCGACGCGGTTGTTGGTTATCTGAATAGTCTCATCGCCAGTACGAAGGAACACCTCTTTATCACCATCACTATCACGGTCGACATAGAGTGCGTCTTCGGTAATCTCGGCGGAAGCTACTCCTTCTTCAAAACAGTGAAAGGCGCCGCCACCCATACTGACGCACTGGGCTTTATTGAATTGGTAGTGTGTATCTGTATGCGCAATGGTATTAGGCACTTCAACGTACTCAGGTTCGGGGACAGTGGTAGTTCCGGTATCATCCGCAAGTTCGGCCTCGGCTGAAGCAGTGTCGGAGGCGTCTGGCAGTGGGACACTCTCTTCTGCACCACCACCCGCATCATCCTGCACCACAACCTCAGGCACCTCTTCAGGAGTCGCACCATCTCCAGCACCACCCTCGGGCGGTGGTAGGTCCCCACCATCACTCGGCACATCTGTCGAAGGTGCATCTGGGGCTGGTTCTTCTGGTTCAGGGTTAACCGTCGGTGCCTCAGGTTCTGGTGGCGTGCTTTGAGACACTTCCACAGGAACTGCTTCGGGTGCATCGGGAGTATCTGCCACCTCAGGAGCTACCGGTTCAGGTTCTGGTGCCGCTGTGGCAGCAGTGTCTTCAGCCGCCAACTCGGACGCAAAAGCCGGCATGACCGGATGCAGCACGAAAAACAGCATCATCGCCGCAACGACGTACTTGATAGCGCGTGTATTAAAAACTAACCGATAGAGATCAGCTTTACGCATTTTTGAATGTATAAAAGTGGGTGTCATTGTATGCACGCAGTATTTGGTAGTTCACATCATACAACCCCGCATTTGGTACTATGCAGGCCCATCACACGTGTATATTGTACGATGATGGAAGTATCTTCCCTAGAGCTATTATGCACAGGGTTACTGGAAGAAAACGTCTGAAAGAATAATACTGAAGTCCTTAAAGTTCATCCGCTGATCGTTATTGAAGTCGTAGAGCACCGTCCTCGATGACCAGGCAACCATAAATCGACTCACATCCCCGAGTGACACCTGTCCGTCACCATCTATGTCGGTAATCACAATAGTCGCAATTGCTCCGTCGACACCAACGGGCACCTCATCGGTAAAGGTGCCATCTTCATTGGCTACGTAGAGCCTAGCGCCTGAGGTAGTCTCATCGAACGGAACAGTCGAGCCCTCTCCGTCACCCGCTAGGAGCAGCGCATCGGTTACCTTGAATTCAGCTAAGCCACTATCGCGCGCTTCGGCGTTTATCGTAGCAATCAGGTGCTCGCCGATGAACCCTTTACGGAACGTACCGCCGCGGAGTATCACTTTATTTCCCTCAACGGTTGGTTCGACTGTCCAGAGCGTAATGACGGACTCACCCCTATCAATACCTACCACCTCAACGTTGGGCGGAATAGTCACCTCGATATCGACAGCGTTAACTGCAACGTGGGCTGCTACGTAGACCGACACCGAGAAGGGTCCACCATCGTTCACTGTTCCTGCGCTCGACTCGAGACGGATTGATGACTGCTGTGTCGTTGTAACAGCACCAAGACCGAGCATCGCTGCCAAGATGGCAACCATGGGAAAAGCGTAGCGCACCGTCATACTTCGGCGGTAGCGCATGTGTCCAAAAAGTGCGTTAAGCCATCGTCGAATCATGAATAGTTATTGACTGAGGAGTTGCTGGCGCAGTGTGTCAACCTGCACACCAGCCAGTGAGAGATTTTCTTTTGTTTCGTTTGCGGTCGCCAGTTGGTCAGTGATAGCTTTTCCGGTTACCAACTCGCCCGCGCGTAGTGCCGCAATGATATCGCCCTGAATGGTGACGAGTTCTGCGGTGTGAAGACTGCGAGTTTTCTCAAGAGCAATAAGTGACTGCCAGCCCTCGGTAGGATACGTCACAACATCAGCCCGAGCATCGATGTGCTGCAAAATACTAATGTATGACTGGTAGGCAGCGAACTCACGTTCGAGCATAGCCACCATCACCGCTTTTCGCAGCGCGAAGTAGTCACCGCAGCGCGCGAAGAGCGTATCGACTTCTTGGAGTGAACTACCCTTGAGCGTCTGAAGGTTACTGAGGAGGTAGTCAAAGCGTTCTCGGTCGCCAGCAGAACAATCCTTTACCACCGCATCAACAGTTGCATTCGCGCCATCGGTATCAATGGTTTCGGCCAGGGTACCAAGGGTGGTAATCTGCGTTTCTATTAAACCTCGTACTTCTGTGGCAATTCTGCTTTGCTCTCCTGCTACATACCACGATGCAGCGTAACTCAGCGCTGCCACCATGAGTGCTCCGGCAAATACTTTCTTGGTTGTCGTGTCTAATCGAAATTGCATAGTAGTGTGGTTAGTCAACAATATCTTCAACGTCGGTAACTTCTTTCACAATAGTCGCTTGTGCGGTTGTAAGTGCCGCAGTCAGCTCGGTAAAGAACTCATCCTCTGCCTTGGTCAACTTCCCCGTCTTACGGCTTGCCTGAAGTGACTGTGACGACTGCGCAATGAGTGTTGCGAGGCTTCCAAACTCGCGCTCGAGCACCGTCACTACCTCATGGGCCTCACGTGCGACACCACGCCGCATGCGCCGTGTCCTTCGTACGGTATAGACGAAGGTCACGAGGAGCAAGCCCGAGAGGGCGATGAGCGGAACAAGCACTGAGAGTACGTTCACTAAGAATGAACCGACGCGGAGATACCCCGGCGCTTGTACCGCCACACGTACCGGATCACTCATTTCACTCTGTGCGCCGTACTGATCGACCGCTCTGGCGGTGATATCGTATACACCCTCTTGGAGGGCTGTGTCAGGAATAAAGGTGAACGCACCGTTTGCATCACTTCGGACAGACGTATCAATTGGATTTGCTCCCACGCGACTGAAGGTCACAATCACCTCAGCATTTGGCCTGGTAGCACCCTTAAAGACAGGAATAACACCAGCACTAATCACACTCGGCACCTCAGTAAAGACAGGCTTATCAAACGCGAGAATGGTAAACGAGAGCGAGCCGATGGTGCTGTTACCCGCTTCATCAAAAGCCTCAACGACGACTGTGTGGTAGCCCGGAGTGAGCGACGGGAGGGTGATGGTTCCCGTGTTCTCCGTATCAATAATTTCAATCGGTTCAGCGCCGTCGATTTGCACCTTGAATTTGAGCACCTTCGAAGTTGCGTCTGCAGTGCTCGCAACGAGGGTCTGGATAGGGTTTGAAAGATCGGCATCGGCTGGTAGTGAGAGCTCGAAGCGTGTCGGTGCGAGCGTATCAACCGCTAAGCGGTAGTGGGTCACTTTGCCCCAGCCATCGGCATTTTTAAACTGAACGTGGAAGTACTGCACACCCTCTTCGAGCGAAAGCTCAATACTGTCAATCGGGGTGTCGTAGACGCGCGTTGGTACAGAACTCGAACGCTCATCAAGGAGCGTACGAACCGCAGTTACACCTGACGGAAGCGACCAGCTCAAACGAGCAGTTTTCTCTTTATACCAAAGCGCCTGGTCTGGGTGCGTGCCGGAGGTCACACTCGGTGCTGCAGGAGTATTTGCTGGTGGCACGTACTCAATCACCGTCTCAGGAGCAGGTGAAGACGTCTCAGCTGTTACGGTGAAGCTACCGCCATTCATCCCCGTCAGCACATTGGTGCCGCGCCCATCAGCCGCCAGCACAGAACCGTTGGCAAAATTCACACGGGGACTACCAGCACCTTTTGTTCTAAAGGTAACAGAAAGTACAGTACCGTTGCTGCCTGTATACCCGGTTGGTGTACCGCCACTAAAACTAATTGTACCGGCTGTGTTTGAGAACGATGGCTCGGCTGTCCAGAGATTAAAAATAGTTCCCTTACTCACGCTCACCACTGACAACTCACCAGGCTTAAAGCTAAGCGTTCCTTCAGCAGCATTAATATTTGCGCCAGAAGTATTGACGACCACGCGCGCGGTAAAGGTCTGGCCGGCAGCATACACACCAGTGCCCGGACTGACAGAGAGTGTGGCCGCTAAGGCGCTATTGCCCCAGAGCAACAGACCAACCAGTACAACAAACTGGAGCACGTACCGTACGGCTGCTCGCTCTGTGTTGACTGATGAAATGATTCTATAGTGCATAAAAAGGGTACGAACTAGACTGATTCAGTCGGAGGCACAACTGCCTCTTCCGTCGTTGGCTGGGTTGCCTCAAGGAGCTCACGGGCACGACGGCGACGTACATAGAGGTACCCACCAATCACCATCAAGAGCGAGACAATGCCAGCTGTAATTGCGGCGTACACCAAGAGTGCGTTCATGGTCATCGTACGCTGTGCTTCTTCCGGCACGAGTACAGCAAGATACTCATTACCCGCCTTATCAATGGCGCGCACACGGATGGTGCTATTAAGTGACTTATCCTTAAGTACATACGGACTGCGTGCCTCTATCCAGGGTGCAGTAACCTCACCCCAGCGGAAGCTCCAGAAGTCGCTGAGTGGCTCCTCCATCACTTCGTAGTGGTCAATTCCTGACTGCTTGTCCGTGGTATTGAAGGTAATGAACCAGTCGTTACTAAACGCGTTAGGTGTGCGCTCGAGCATCACACTGAAGGCTTCAGGCGCCTGATCGTCTCGGGCAATTATGTCACCCCACGGGTTCGCTATAGCGCTTCCGACACTGGTATTGAGTGTGAGGTCTACTCCGTAGCGATTTAGCGTAGTGCGGGTGCCGTAGCCATCATTGAGGTACACCTGGGTTGCTTCCGCCACTTCCACACGTCCCATGCTACTTGTGGTACTAGAACCGCCACCAACGACGAAGCCTGGCGATTGAAATACAACGTCGACGATGTTATTGGTCAGGCGCGGATCACCCACAATACGACCGCAGTAGCCGTTTGGAATGCCGCCAGCGAAGGTAATCGTGCGCGCGTCACGATTAATAACTGGCTCCTCAACCCAAATACTCATGATTGACGCACCTCGTGAGATATCGATAGGCTCAACATTCTCGGTGTAGCTCAATACGCCGTCTATCGCATTCACGCACTCATCTTCATCGACATCAAGACGGAGCGACAACTTGATGCTGTCACCCCGATTGAGCTCAGCTGTAGTTGGCGATAAGTAGAGCGTCGCAGCAGCCGCTGTGTTACTAAAAAACACACACGCACAAAGCAGCCCGACGCTCATCCCTAGCAGTTTCATAGATACTCAAAGTATATAGTACGGCTGGTTTTTTCTCGTGAGTGTTATACACAAACAAAA
>CAYRMU010000041.1:0-6784 GCA_964425655.1 uncultured Candidatus Saccharibacteria bacterium
GTAATTATTTTCGTTGAAAATACCGTCAACTCCCCCGCTCTCAAAAGCTTTAAGGTCGGCCAGGGCGTACTTGAGTGCGTGCTTGTAGCCTGCAAAATCTGAAAAACCTAAAAGTGGAGGAAAGTGAAGTGCACCAATGATGACGTCCTTGTCTTTTTTGAAGATTTTTTTAAGGGGTATATGCATAAAATATAAATAAAAAGTGATATGCAAACAGCATACCACTTGGAAATAATAGCGTCACGTCACTTTACGATGTACGAGGCGCGAGTGCGCGAACATTGTTCACGACGTTGGGAACAGTACCAGAATCAAGCATGTCACGAACTTCCTTGTAAGCCGTTTCTGGCGACAAGAAATAGTCGAGGGAGAGCATGTGCAACAGTGCAGCATTCGCGAGCACCATGTCACGAGCAGCTCCTGTTTCCTCTCCATGGAGGATGCGGGTAGAAAACTCACCCTTACTCATCCCGTTTGGTGGACTGATTGATGCTGGAGAAGCAAATGGAAGTCCAAACGAACGGGCATCCAGGTCGCATTTGACGACATCGTCACCATTAAGGAGATAAATGTCGTTCCCTCCAACACAGGTCGAAAGCTCATCGAATCCACTATTCGAGGAAGGTTTAATTTTCCCCCGAACAACGTAGACTTTTTCCATCTTGGTAACACCTTTGTTGTTCATGATACGGTAGGCATCAGCGACAACTTTCGGGTGTACGAGATGGTTCACGCCGATAACACGACGTCGCAGAATTGACGGATGTGTCGGATTTGTAATTGGACCAACGAGGTCGTTCACATGCGGCACCATTGCGTAGCGGTGCGTTTGCAGGTGAATTAGCTTGAAGTTGGTATCAAGTGCTTCGCTGTACGCAAAGCCGTAGTGCTCGACGGCATACTCGATTTGTGCGCGTGTCATATACGGATTGATACCACACAGCTCAATAAAGTCAGAGCTGCCATGGCGACCGCCGTCAGCGTTTGCTGGAGATCCGTGCTTACACATCGGGATACCCATACTCGCAGCAATGAGCGCCGCAAGAGTTGAAACGTTTGCGGTGACAACCAGGTCGCCGCCCATGCCACAGTTGTCCATTGTGAGTGGCACGTTTGGTCGAATGAAGCCGGATGGAGATTTCGCAATGTCTTCCTCAAAAATTGCAGCGCAAAGCCCCGCAATCTGTTCGGCTGCTGACAGTGGAGTCGTTTTTCCATCACCTACATGGTTATACGTCGCTTTGTTGTGCATTGCAGACAGTACCGCAACCGCCTGATAGCGCTTCTTGGAACGCGCATGTTTTCTGCAGGCTTTTACAGCCATTACTCCAAGCTCGTAAGCTTCGTCATACCACAGAGGAATATTCTGATACAGCTTTTGTTTCAGAATCTCTTTTACAACGACATCTTTCATTTGTTTCGCTCCCTTCTCTTTCAAAGAACAATCGGTACCTTCCGTACCGACTACTAGGCTTATGCGCAGTTGTCGAAACAGAAATCACCAGTCGCACTGACTGGTGATTTCTGAGGAGAAATATATCTAAAAACCAGTCAGTGTTAACGCCACTGCCACCACCATGTGTTTGTGTTGCTTGTGAACTGGGTCTTCATGTATTTGCAGTATAGCAGCATAGAAAAATGTGTCAATCGTTAAAAAAGTCAAAAAAACAACCGCTATCTTACGGTTGTTACTATAGACAAATTGTATCCAGGGCGTTAATAGTTGCAATTTGCTTATGACCCTGAGCTTCTACCGGTTTGTCTTTGCAGATGTGCACTGTCTTCCATCCCCGTGACCTTGCTGCGTCTAGGTTTGTTACTGAGTCATCAAAGAACACAAATTCTTCAGGTTTTGTATCAGGAAATATTGCCTCAACAGCCGCATAGGCTGACGCGTGAGGTTTACCTCTGAAGTCAGTCTCTGCCATGCCTATGATTGACACAAACTCTTCACGTACTCCCAGTACGTCTAGTATTCGTCTGGCGAATTGTGAAGGATTGTTGGTTAGGACAATTTTTTCTCCGCTGAGCGAAATGAGGGTTGACTTCAACACACTGTATTCACTTACAACGTTTTGTGGTGAGAGGCGTACTTTCAGGTAGGTTTCGTTTACGATTTCATCAAATGAAAGACCAAATTCTTTCATGAACGCAATAGTAGAGAATTCAGTACCCCACTTTATCTTTAGCTTGTCTGTAGCAGTCCAGACATCTTCATGTGAGCATTGCATAACTTTGGAGCCCCAGTGTGAAAATATTCTGCGGAATTCAGCTAGCACTACATTGTCGTTATAAAGTGTACCGTCGTTATCAAACACATATTTCATTGTCCCATCTCCTCTGTCTGTGTCTTGTTAGATTATACCACAAATACACTAATTTCAATAGTTCAGTTCGTATTTTATAAGCATTTATTTTGATGTATGATTGAGGTCTATGAATGTAGCAATTGCCACATATGCGGTTGATGAGATACTTGATATTCGTACAGGTATTCGAATAGAGCGGGATGGCGGTCCAGCACTTTGGATTAGGTCTTTTTTTGATAAAAATAACATTCCACTTAATGTCCATACGGCTGAGGTTTCTGCTGTCGTATCAATAAAAGTTACGGATAATGGAGAAACGGGCTCTTTTTTGAGTGTACCCCCTATTATGCCGCTTACAGAACAGAGCAAGACTGCAGATATTATAATGGTGTCTACGATAGCTCAGGAGTATGATTTACACGATCTAGGTGCGGCCAAAGGTATATGTGCATTAGATGTTCAAGGTTATGTGCGCTCAGGATACTTTGAAAAGCCGTATGATGAGATTAAATTTACTTGTGAAATCTTTGATATTGTCAAAATGACTGAGTCAGAATTGAATAATATTCCTGATTTAATTGTTGGTGAATTTAAACAAAAAATTTGTTTAGTCACTAGAGGAGCCGAAGGGTTTTCTCTATTTGAGCGAGGAAATGAAACAGTATTTACTGCTTCGAAAATAAATGCCAATAATACTATTGGTGCTGGAGATACTTTTTTTGCCGCGTTTTGTCATGAGTACTGCATCACAAAAAATTCTGTCCATGCTGCTCAGTATGCCAAAATTCAGGTTGAAAATTTTTTAATGAGTAAATAAAATCAGCCTCACGTAAGCGGGGCTGATTCGTTAAAATATAGTTCTGCACCAAAAGGAAATAAATGCTTTTTGGGGTCAATGTAAGACCTTAACACTTCAGGATGTGAGAAGAGTAATTCACCACAGTCCCAATACACCTGGAAAAGTTTCATGAAGAAAGTGTGTGATACTGCCAGTGTTTGGGACTGGTTTATAGCAATATCACTCACTCGTTTTACCCTAAGTTGTAGTGAGTCGCGGCGCTCCGATAGCCGATCATCAATAAATCCCTGGACGAATGCTTTTCTTACAGCGTTACTTTTTTCGCTCTTGAACACAGACTCACTACAGTAGTCATCAAGATTGAAGGCTATTTCGTTTAGGTCGCGGTTGGGAACCAAACGTGGTGCGTTAGTTCTGTCAATGCAATCTACAGCACGAAAAAGTGTCGAGTGGTACGTGACGCGGCCCATGCAATCAATGCTCTTTGGAGCAATACTTGGTGGGTCTACCTTTTGTAGAAGCAGCCGACACACATATTGATACCTGTTTTCAGATTCATCTCCATACGGGTTGTACGGAGCAATTTTTTTCATAAGCATATGAGGAACTCCTGTGAATCTAGCTGTATAGTATATATAAAAAGCGATATCACAAGGGTGATATCGCTTTGCTAATTCAAGAACTCATTCTTTAATGCCGGATACCAAATAGTAAGCACCGGCGCCGCTATACTCGACTGCTCGTTCCAGTCGTTCAAGGACGGGATTGAGTGCGGGGTTTTGCAGCAGCACGCGGGGCATAACTGAAGCGAGTGTGGGGTGTGTGCGGTAAAAGTGTATCCGCAAGGGTGCCCCTACCATCGTCTCAATCTCGCTCCAGGTATACGCTCGGGCGTAAATCAAGTACTCATCACCAGGGATTGTCTCTCCGTCCTCGGTAACCGAAGTCGGTACAAACAACTGCAAGCAGTTCTCGTCTGTATTGATGCGGGCGTTGAGACCTGAATCAAGAGGGATGTACCCCGGTGTGTACATGAGTGCGTCTGCATTATAGAACGACAGAACAAACGCGCCATCTGGCTTGAGTACTCTACCAATTTCATGCAATACACCACGGAGGTTATGCATGTCGCTAGCAGTACCAAGCCCCATGACAATCATATCAACACTGTTGTCGTCTTCGGGAATGCCAAAGTCGAGGTCGTGTTGAATGAACTGCATGTTATGGTTTACGAAACCCTTCTCCTCACAACGGCGCCAAGACTCGTCAATCATGTCTTGGCTAAGGTCGTACCCTGTCACCGAGTCAAAATGAGGTGAAAGGAGACGGGCAATCCGGCCAGCTGCACAGCCTAGATCAAGTGCTTTGCCACGCAGGTGTGCACCAAGCGCCGCAACGCGTCCAAGGATGTGGTCGTTCTCGTAGTCTACGTACAGTCGCGTAGCTGGTGCGGTGTTGCCTCCAGAGCTCGTGTATTTACGAGCAACGGCACGCGTGAGTCGGACCAGATTCTGCTTGAGAGCAGCATACCGATCGTTTCCTGCGGTAGGCAGAATCTTTGCCGTGCCGGATTGCATAGCATCCACCTGCACTTTGCATGATTCACCGATGAGCATATGCTCAATCGTGCGAGCAAAGTCGGGACTCAACCCGATTTCCTCAGCCAGCATACCGGCTTCATAGATGCGCTTAGACTCTATATCTCCACGCACTATTTTCTCACCGGTTTGTTGTTTGAATCGTACTACGTCGCGAGCGACTCGCATGCGTTCAGCAATCAAACGAAAAATTTCTTCGTCGATAGCATGAAGACGTGTGCCGCTGGTTGTCAGGTCAGGAACGGGCATGATGTATCTCCTTCGCTAGGTTTGTGATTTGAAACGACTGATACCCATACGGTCGGCAACGAGCTCAACCGTTGGGGTGATCATTGCGCGAGCTCGCGCTCCCCCGTCCTCGAGAATCTCTCGAACGAGTTTGTCTTTGTCAGCGTACGCTGCACGACGTTCCTGGAAAGGACCAAGAATTTTGTACAGATTCTCAACCATCAGCTCTTTGCAAGCGCGGCAACCAATGGTTGCGTTGCGGCACTGTGAGGCAATTTCACAAGACTCTGCTTCACCTGGTGTGACAATCTTGTGCATCGGGTAGACCGACTGGCAGACGTCAGGATTACCAGGTTCGTTCATGCTTGTACGATTACGGTCCGTAACGCCATGCTTCAGGTACCGTGCCAAGATTTCGCTGCTGCTCATGGTGATTGCGATGGCCTTATCGGCCTCCGACTTCCCCATTTTGCCGCCATCAAGTCCTGGCACCTTAACCATGTCCTCCATCATTTCGGGGATCGTGAACGTTTTTCCGTACCGATTGTTGAAGCGCTCGGCCAGTGACCGAGCCATTTCCACGTTGGGTACCTGATCGGCCCCAACGGGCACAACGTTCGCTTGCGGTCCGAGGATGTCGGCGGCCATCAGTACCGGATACGAAACCAAGCCCAAAGATACGCGATCCGGGTTCTTCCGGATAAGGTCCTTGTAGGTTGGGAGGCGCATCAGATCACCAAGCGGCTGGGACATGCTTAGAAACAAACATAGCTCAGCTATCGCCGGCACACTTGATTGGGCGTAGATGATTGAACGTTCCGGATCAAGCCCGGCCGCCAAGTAGTCTTTCACAATCTCAATCAAATTTGCTCTGAGTTGCTCAGGGTCGTCAAGTGTGGTCAAAGAGTGGTAATCTGCCACAAAGTAGAGGCCGGTAGTGTCGGGGCGGTTTTGGTAGTCTACGAAATTCTGTACCGCGCCGATGAGGCTGCCAAAGTGCAATTTACCAGTGGCACGAATGCCGGAGAGAACACGCTGCATTTTTTGTCTCCTGTCAATGAGCTTGTCTAGGCCCATAATATGTTGGAAATGAAAAAAGAAACACTTGACAATGTGCAAAAAGTATTTTTAAAAAAAGCAGCATATGTATGCTGCTTGTATTCACCATCCCGTAGAAAACGGGACTGATTCTTCAATGATTTTTCTTGGTGATGGGTGCATTACATTGCGATATGCAAGTTGTGCATCATCAAACTTTAAGTTAAGGCTGTAGCCACCGTACATATTGCTCCCCGAAACGTAAAGTTCACCAGGACCAGTGATTTCATATCCATTAGCGTGAGCTAGTATAACGAGCTCAAGTAATGACAGGAGGTAGGCTGGATCCCGGTTTGGAGCCTCATTACGATGACTAATCACAATTTTGCTTAGGCTGTGCGAGGTATCTTGGGTAAGCAGCAGTGAAGCATCTCGTGCGGACATTGCATCTGGGTATTGGTTACCCACGGAAGCTGCTTCTAATGTCCCAGCCTGACGTGTCAATACCAGCGAAAAGTTGATATATGAAATTGCGGGAAACGATCTGATTATTCTTTTTGACTTCTCAAAGATCGACTCATTGTCTTCAGGCCAGGCGTTTGAGTATTCGCTAAGACTAAGCATAAGAACCTCCCCAGTAAGGATTGCTGTCTAACCATGGATAGTACACAAAATTTATCAAAACAGCAACTACATCATCATCGGTAGTTCAAAGCGGAAGGTGGAGCCTTGGCCTTGGCCGGAGGATGAGGCGGTAATTTCGCCTTTCATCGCGAGGGCCATGGTGCGGGCGACGTAGAGGCCAAGGCCGG
>CAYRMU010000042.1:0-5671 GCA_964425655.1 uncultured Candidatus Saccharibacteria bacterium
TCGAAGCCCAATTGAGCTAGATTGAAAGTGAAACGCATCAATCTAGCCAATTGGGTACTGACCCTATAAGGGTCGATACGCAGAGGCACAGCCACCCACACAAAAACCAGCCGGTAGGCTGGTTTTTGTGTGGGGCCCTATTCAATTACTTCTTCAATCGTTTCTTCTTCTATAACTTCTTCAGGGATTACCGCCTCACTTGTCGTCGCACTAGTGTCGGTGGTGGTTGCCGCGACGACAATTGGTACTTCCGGTCGATTTTCAATAAATGCGTGATAGCTTTCAGTACGGCCTCGATACTCGTTCAGCGCATCGTTTACAACCTCTTGTTGGTAGCGCGGAATCTTATCTGCCTCAACGCCAACAAGTGCATCAAGGGAATCATTCGTGACGTACATTTTTGCTAAAACAACTCCACCCACAACAACTAGAAACGCAAAGATACCTATCCCAATCCACCAATCTCGCTGCGGATGAATGAGCACAGGGATACGGTACCCTTTATTTTTATGAACAATTGCGCGCGCGGCTGCAATGATGTCGTATTTCTTTATCATAGTTTTGCGAGCGTTACCATTAGTTCAACTTTGGCGGTCACACCAGCATCATTTTGCATCGACTGATCGATTGTGAGCATATTCACATAACTCATATACGGGAGTGTTTCAAGAATTTGTAGCACAGTCTGTACTGCCACCGGACTACCCACTAAACTTAAATTGACCTTAAGGGTATTAAAGGAGGTGTCTTTCTTTTCCACTACAGTCAACGCATCAGTCGTAATGAGCACTTGCTCTGCTGCTGCCAGCGCTTCAATTTCTGCCAAGAAATCAATTGTTTCATCCTCAGTCAAAATGTAGTGATTGAGCTCTTCTCGTTCAGCCTTAGTAGTCTCAAGCAGCGACGCCAATGATTCGTACGTTTGTTGCTGAATAGCATGGTCGGCTACCGCCTGCGCTCGCTCCCGGAGTACTACCCCCTGCCCTGACACGTAATAGAGTGCTCCGGCAAATCCGGCCACAGACGATACGCCACACATGATGGCAATACCAAGAATTTTTTTTGCGCGCGTAGTTACCATACTAGAGGGCTTCATTATTAACGGTAATGGCAATACTAAACGGAACGTCTTTGTCCTTTGCTAAGTTCGAGATTGGTAGCGCAGCACTGGTAAACCGTTCTTCGTCCTCGATACGGTCACGGAATGCTGCAAGGGCTGCTCTCGTGGCAGCATCACCAGTAACCGTGATGGTCTTAACGATACCCTTGTCTGTTCGCTGAAGGGCAATTGATTGAATTTCAATTGCAGAATCCGCCAACGCTTGCACAGCAATTACATCATCAAGGAGTGGTGCGTACGCGTCGCTACGATTTAGTTCACCTGCGAGCACATTGGCTTCAAGCACAATTTTTTCAGAGTCAGCAAACGAGGCGTTATCTGCACTGACGCGGGTAAATGTCTCATCAAATGCTTTGAGTTGAAGATTCACCAACACGCTAATTGGCATAAGGAGCATTCCGAGTACCACCATTGCGCCCGTTACCAAAAAGAGCCAGACGCTGACGACGCGAACATAGTACTCGACAACGAGCTGACGCTTAGCAGTTTGTGGAAGTAGATTTACCATAGCATTACATGAACGGTGCTAACGCGAGCCCTACCGCCGTGGCGTACCCATATGAATAGCGACGGCCAATCTCGGGCACCGTCCGTCGTGTATCAAACGCGTTTTGCCAAACATCGGCACGCTTAGCAGTGATACCCAGAACTTCTGTGAAGTACTCTGGCAACCCCTTCATATTCACACTTCCCCCACAGAGGATGACCGACTCAATTTTTCGCTCTTCATGTGCGAGTGCGCGCATGTTCCAGTATTCGATACGAGTTCGAATTTCATCGGCAATTATCGAAACCGTCGGCAAGAGTGCGTCGTAGACCTGACTATCAGAGACACCGCGGACGAGTCCTTGGGTATTTTTAATGTTGGTGAGTTCTGATTCAGTTTTTTCACCTAACTGCCGTCGCAGTGTTCGAGAGAGCTCTTGGCCGCCAATATCAATAGTTGAGGTGTACATGAGCGTACCCGCGTGCACGATACCAATACCAGTACGGGTCTTTCCAAAATCGACAATCATGTGGGTCTGCTGATCTCCACGACCAATCGATGCTCGGGCGATTGCCTGTGCCTCCACCTCAAACGAAAGCGGTGTGACGCCCGCCGCCACACACGCCTCGTAGTAGTTCATGATTGTCTCACGCGCATACACGGTAACAGAAAGCCGGGCAACATCTTCACGGAGCGTATCTTCTATGACGTCGTAATCAAACACTGCATCCCGAGGACTCAGTGGCACATTTTCTTCAAGTCGAAACTCCAGCAATCCACGCACTTCTTTTGCTGGCATATCACGCTTTATCTCGGTCTCAAATAGGTAGGCTCGTTCTTCAGGAAGAGAGACGCGCACCATTTCAATACCTGACCGCTCGCGCATTTCTCGCAAGGCCTCACTCAACTTTTTAGAATCACTGACCAAGCCTCGATCGAGTACTCCTTCTGCAATATCTATATCACCCCATGTTTTCAGCTGCAGCGTGCGACCACTGTGTCTGTCGGGCACAAACTGAATGTACTTCAACGACGTATCAGAAATATCAATACCGGCACTCAAAAGGCGCATGTAGGTAGGTGGCGGGATAATAGAACGAACAGTTTGTAGAACTGACATACCACCATTATACGTGCTCGCCCTGATAATTCCCCCGGCAACTCACACTGGCCCGGGGATACAGCTTGCCCTACTGCGCTTCTTAACTCACGCGTGAACCAGGAGCCAGTCGTGCACTCGGCTCAAGGAGTGCAAAAATACCTTCGTTAAGTGCAGCGAGAATCATTCCCTGACTTTCAAGGCCACGAATCGTCCGCGGTGCTAAATTCACTACAAATGGAAACTGTCGGCCAACTAGCTCTTGTGGGTCAGTAAAGAACTCCCGAATACCTGAGAGAATTTGGCGAGGTGACTCCTCCCCCACATCCACCATGAGCTTCAGTAATTTATCCGCTCCTTCAATGAGTTCAACTGACACCACCACCCCGAGCGCAATGTCGAGCTTCGCAAAGTCATCGTATTGGATAATTTCTTTCATAGATTGATTATTACTTTGATTGTGTAAGAAACGCGTCGAGGATAAGGGCTGCGGCTGACGCATCAGTCATGTCATTGCGTCCTTGCGTACGCAGTGCTGCTTGTGTCGTGTACTGTTCGGGCATCAGGTGAATTGGTAGACCGACCGAAAGCGTGAGGTCCATCATGAGTTCCTCTACCGCGGCATGAATTTTATTAGGAGTGCCATCGCGATTGAGCGAATGCCCTAGTACAATCTCGTCCACTTTCTGTTTCGCAATAATTTGTTCCAACCGCGCCAGGAGCTTTGCATCGTTTGGTATAACCTCATGCGGAAACGCCATGGTGCCGTCTTCGTTGGTGAGGGCAACTCCTACACGCTTACTCCCGTAATCAATTCCTAGTATTCGCATAGGGGTAGGATAGCAAATTATGAGGTGGGTCACCAGGAAGAGGTGATGGAGAATCTCACTAGGAAGTTCGGTCACGAATCACTAAGTATATTTGTTCGACTTCGTCTCCAAATCTACTAAGTGTTCTCGACCCCGACGCGCCCTCCTTACAGGAGCTGTTCAGGTTGTCGCTCTTTTTTCAAAAGAGCTGGCAACCTCTTGCGAAGCTCCATGCATTCGCTTCTCACCCAGAGGGTCCCCGGCTCCGCTTTTCGATTCCTGTTGAGAGCTACAAACGGCAAACGGCCGAAACACTTTCGTGTTTCGGCCGGCCGTTTGTGCTCTCACCAGGAATCGAACCTAGATCGCAGGAACCGCAATCCTGCATTCTATCCATTAAACTATGAGAGCGTGGACACGATGTTAGCATATTGTCTACACTCTGTCACCTATCTTTTAGCTAACCTCAAAAAATGATTAGAAGCCAAAAAATTCAAATAATTTGATATGGAAGGGTTCCTCAAGGTGCTCCTCTGGGAGACGGGCAGCAATCAAAGCCTCAACATCATCTACATATTCTTCCGGGAGCGGGATAACAAATAACGGCATGAACATCTTTCCTGAACGAACCAGAAGCTGTGGTCCACTCTCGTTAGCCTCATCAATATAAAATGTCTCGAGGGTACTGTAGGGGTAGACTATATCGTCAACGCGAATCCCGCGCGTTGTGACTGCATAGGGAATAACGTGCGGTGGCCTGGTGGCAGCAATACCCACAGTTATTCCAGCCAGCAAGACCACCACTCCAAATAGGGTGTTACCGAGCAGAATCGCTGCTACCGCTATTGCAAGCGTCACAATACCAAGCACCCAAAACCAATCGGAGGCTTTTGGGGCGTGGGTGTGCTCAAGTGCTTCCCAGGTAATACTGGTAACGGTTTCATCCATAGATAGGTAGATTGTAGCATGACCCTAGTGTACTTTTTCCACCTAATCTGGTAGTATCGTGCACATTCAATCGAATGAATATTTGGAGGGATGGCAGAGTGGATGAAATATGAACTACTTCATATTTCATCCGTTCCGCGATCGCTAGAGCGCGGATGCACCGATGTTTACGAGGTGCAAGGAGGACGATGCAAATCGACCACCTACATACAGTAGACACTGGAGGGATGGCAGAGTGGTCGATTGCACCTGTCTTGAAAACAGGAGACTCTTTACGGGGTCCGAGAGTTCGAATCTCTCTCCCTCCGCAAATACCGAAACCAAAGCGTTAGCTTTGGTTTTGTTGTATTTTACGTGAGGGAGAGAGATTCGAAAGACCATTTTGGGGACCCTCTGGGCCAAAATAGTCGGGGTCGAACGAATGAGGAATTTTATAAGTCGCAGACGAAATAAAATACCCATGAGGGTGACCGAATCTACTACCCTTCCACTGCATACAGATATGATCAAGCGACACTTTGTTTTACCCAGTTTGCTATAATCAACTGGACTTCAATGAAAAGCATTCCCCTTTCAAAAGACCTTATCAAAGATACCGAATACCAGGTATTACTATGTTCTTCCCCGGCCAACATAATGGTTGGGTTCGCCGCTCACACGTGGTTCCTTTTAAACCGTAAAGGGAAGATATCCCGTTGGGAAGTTTTACATTTTAAAAAAGACCGAGCATTAAGTGTTGGGTATCTTCATCAAGATTATTTTGATCCTTTTGCAGGTATTGAGGTATGGCCCCACTACAAAAAATATCACTGGACAGGTCGTGTTCTCGGCATTATTAGTGGCAGTGAATCTTCATTAGCTGCTGACATGATTAACTTTATTGAAAAGTCATTTGAAAAATACCCATCAACTTCTCGATATTCATTACTCGGGCCCAATAGCAATACGTACACGCAATGGGTGCTCAACCAGTTTCCTCAAGCTGAAATGACTCTTCCTTGGAATGCTTTTGGAAAAAGCTACGAGTTCAAGACGCAACTCAAATAATTTATATAGTACCAGTGAATAAAGCGCGCTAGCTGAAAACAAAAAACACCCGTCACAGGTGTTTTTTGGTATCCGATTATAGCGCAATAGTAAATCTTACTGCCCCTGTGGCAAGCTTTGGCAAGCAACGCCGTCTTTGTTGCCGTCGAGGCGATTGGTGT
>CAYRMU010000042.1:5681-6766 GCA_964425655.1 uncultured Candidatus Saccharibacteria bacterium
TGATTCCGCCAGCATTTTCAAAGAAAGTTTGAGCTTCTGGTTGTGTGGCAAAATCATCACAGTTGTATTCGTCGGTATACTTAGCTCCAGCAGTACCTTCGGGCACCGCGTTTCCAAGCTTATCGCGAAGCTGACGGGTAACCATGGCACCCGACTCATCTTGCATGAGATTCCCCGCTTCATCACGAACGATTTCTGAATCAGAGAGTGAATTGCCACCAAGCAACGAGCCTAAATCGAAATCCTTGCCACCGAGCTCAAGGCCGAGTGCGCCAAGAAGGAGCACTAATACGCCAAGGAGCACTTTCTTTTTACCCGTATTCGGCTTGAGATTATTTTTGTTTAATTTACTTTTTACCGTCTCTTGAATCTGATCTTTTATTTCCATACAAAATAATCATTACCAAAGGTACATCACCACCACAATAACAATGAGCACGACAATGAGCGTAATACGCAAATTCTTGTTTCCTCGTAAATTATTCATAGCACGTAATTAGTTCAAATAAGCTTCGTATATATTGTATACCACCTCACCTTCTCTGTTGAGGTATGTCTTTATGTATCTGTACATTTCCCCACTTCGGTGTAGAGTAGTCGCAGATTTTGGGATTTGTTGGAGGAACTGTCGATGACTACTGTACCTGTCGCTATCGTGATTCAGTCCCGCTACCCGCGGGCACGAACAGACTACACGTGCAAAAACTGTGGTGACACCATACCCAAAGGCACGTACTACGAAGAAGATATTGTCCGTTTAGGAACGGCAAAGTACAAAGACCCGCTCGAGCACTGGCGGCGGCACAGCGACTGCCAAGCGCCATGGTATCAGCCATGGGCACCGCGTCGGCTCACGTATGTAGGCAGCATGCCAAAGCGTGCCGGCGAACGCGCGACACGCGCAAGCAAACGAATACGCGTCAGCGCAACCGTTACACGGGACGACCTCGGACACCTGCGTTGGGCCATGCCCGCGGCACTCGCTGCCAAACTCTTCCAAAGCAAGCGAGACAATTTAGTAGACCTTGCGGCAAAAGAAGTTGAAGCAGTGCTCGAGCTCGTCTTGGAGGCACTTGTCGCAGCTG
>CAYRMU010000043.1:0-6733 GCA_964425655.1 uncultured Candidatus Saccharibacteria bacterium
ACAAAATCATCATGGTAAGCGACACAATCGGAGACTTCATCATCCAGCTCAAGAATGCTGGCATGGTGGGTAAGAAGGAAGTATCACTCCCATACTCAAAGTTGAAGCACGCTGTAGCTGACGTGTTGGTTAAGGAAGGATTTATTGCCAACGTAGCAGCGGAAGGAAAGGACATAAAGAAGTCACTCGTTGCAACGCTCAAGTACGACGCAGGTGCTCACTGCATCAATGGCGTACAGCGCATCAGCAAGCCAGGTCGTCGCTTGTATGTTAAGGCAACCGAGATTTATCCAGTTAAGTTCGGTAAGGGTCGCATGATCCTCTCAACACCGCACGGTATCCTCACTGGTGAGGAAGCTCGCGCGAAGAATGTGGGAGGTGAGCAGCTCTTTATCGTTTGGTAGTATGAGTCGATTAGGAAAAATCCCAGTAGTTATTCCTGCTGGCGTCGAAGCATCATTTGCTGACGGCATCCTCACCGTAAAAGGTGGTAAAGGTACACTTTCGTACCCGATGCGGGCTGATGTTGCATTTGCGATTGAAGAAAACACAATCACCCTCACACCAACGAACCAGGATAAGCTCGCTCGTGCCCTCTGGGGAACCTACGCAGCTGTTGTCCGCAACATGATTACTGGTGTAAGCCAAGGCTTTACCCGTGTGATGCAGATTGAAGGAGTGGGGTACCGCGCTGAGGCGAGTGGCCAGAAGCTCACCCTTAACCTCGGTTTCTCACACCCGGTTGTCATGGAAGTGCCAGCTGGCATTACTGCAGTTGTTGAGAAGAACCTTATTACCTTGACTGGTATTGATAAGGAAGCCCTCGGACAATTTGCGGCCAACATTCGTAAGGTGCGCAAGCCTGAGCCATACAAGGGCAAAGGTATTCGCTACCAAGGAGAATTCATTATTCGCAAGCAGGGCAAGAAGGCTTCATAGTCGCTTGTACACTAAAATTTCTAGCGTATGCAAAAATCGATTCAGAAGCAGACAAACCGTATTCGTCGCCACGCGCGCATTCGCGCTCGGGTGATTGGGTCTGGTACAAAGCCCCGACTTGCGGTGTTCCGCAGTAACCGCTTTATCTACGCCCAGCTCATCAACGATGAGTCAGGGGTAACGGTAGCCGCGGTTGATTCACGAAAGGTTGCAGGTAGCACTGCCCTCGAACGCGCCAACGCGGTGGGGAAGGCAATTGCTGAAGCAGCAAAGAAGGCTGGTATTGAAGCAGTGGTCTTTGACCGCGGTGGATTCCGGTACATGGGTGCTATTGCAGCGGTCGCCGATGGCGCTCGCGAAGGTGGCCTCGCGCTCTAAACTATTAATGTAACCATTTACTATTATGGAAGAACTTAAGCAGGAAGCTACAACAGCACCAGAGGGAACTCCCTCTACCGATGCACCTGCTACGGCCGAAGGGACTGAAACGGGGGTAACCCGTGGTCACGCCGGTCGTGGTGGAGCGCGAGGAGCAAACGATCGAGGTAACAACCGCGATCGAAACCGTGGACGACGCCCACAGCGTCGCACCGAACGACCTCGTCAGGAGTTTGAGCAGAAGATCATCAGTATCCGTCGCGTAACCCGCGTTATGGCCGGCGGTCGACGATTCTCATTCTCTGTTGCGATGGTCATTGGAGATAAGAAAGGTCGGGTTGGCGTTGGTATCGGCAAGGCCGGTGACACACAGCTCGCTATTGAAAAAGCGATTCGTGATGCAAAGAAGCAGATGATTACCGTCCCGATGAACAAGGATAGTCACATCCCACACGACGTGCATACCAAGTATGCTTCAAGTGAGGTAATGATTATGCCGGCACCAGGACGCGGACTCGTAGCGGGTTCATCAGTACGTACTGTACTTGAGCACGCTGGCGTAACCGACGTAACGGCTAAGATTTTCAGTCGTTCAAAGAACAAACTTAACAACGCACGCGCTGCTGTCGAAGCGCTGAAGCAACTTAAGGCATAAGCATTGTATGCAGTTACATGAACTTAAACCAACCGTAGCGCGTAAGACAGCGAAGCGTATCGGTCGTGGTGGTAAACGAGGTAAGACCTCAGGTCGTGGCGGAAAGGGCCAGACAGCGCGTGCGGGTAACAGTACTCGTCCAGAAATGCGCGATATCATCAAGAAGTTGCCAAAGCTCCGTGGACACGGTGTGAACCGCGCCGCTACCGTGAACGCTGAAAAAGTGCTTCCGGTTGCTATTAACGTCGGTGCACTCGAAGTTCTTGAAAACGGTGTTGCGGTAAACCCAACAACACTCGTAGCTATGGGCCTCGTAAGCGCACGTCGTAAGAAGGCACCGTTGGTCAAGATTTTGGCTACAGGTACCCTTACAAAGAAGCTTGTGGTGACCAACTGCTTGGTTTCAAAGACCGCCAAGGAGAAAATTGAACAGGCTGGCGGAAGCGTTGCCTAATATCAGAAACGAGCACGTCAGTGCTCGTTTCGTGCTAAACTTTTTGGTATAGCAGCTTAGTAACCTAAAACTCAGATACATGATTGGAACATTTATTCGCAAGCTCAAGATTGCCTTTACGGATAAAACCATCCGTAACCGCATCTTGTTTGTGCTTGGAGCATTGGTACTCTTCCGTGCGCTTGCAGCCATCCCGATTCCGGGTATTGACCGCGTCGTCTTGGAACAGTTCTTTGCAAACAACCAGTTTCTCGGTCTCTTGAACATCTTCTCTGGTGGTGGACTCGCGAATCTCTCGATTGTGATGCTCGGTGTGGGGCCGTACATTACGGCGTCGATCATCATGCAGCTCATGACAGTGATGAGTACCCGTATGAAAGCGATGTACTCAGAAGAAGGAGAGCAGGGACGTGCTCGCTTCCAGCAGTACAGTCGTATGCTTACGCTGCCGCTCGCGATTCTTCAGGGGTTTGGGTTCCTTACCCTCTTGAAGAACCAGGGTGTACTCGTCGGGCTCTCACCATTTGAATTTGCGGTGAACGTGGTACTCATTGTCGCTGGCGCGATGCTCCTAATGTGGATTGGCGAGCTCGTGACTGAGTTCGGTATTGGAAACGGTGTGTCGATTATCATCTTTGCGGGTATCGTTGCGACGATTCCCCAGACGTTGAGTCAACTCGCTTTTGCCTTTGCTGATCCATCACAACTCCCGCTCTACGTTGGCTTCGTATTTGTAGCGCTCGCTATCATTTACGCAGTAGTCGTGATGACGGAAGCTGAGCGTCCAGTACCGATTACCTACGCGAAGCAGAGTAGGGGGACGAAGACCTACGGCCAGAGTCACTCATTCTTGCCACTTCGCCTAAACCAGGCCGGGGTAATTCCGATTATCTTTGCGCTCTCAATCCTCCTCTTCCCACAGATGGTATTGAACATCCTCTCTGCCTTCAACATTAGTTGGGTGCCTGGAGTTCTCGCTTCAGTAAATGCCTTCATGGCAAACACTGTCTACTATGGTGTATCGTACTTCACGCTCGTACTCTTGTTTACCTTCTTCTACACTGCAGTAACGTTTGACCCAGAACAGGTAGCCAAGAACTTGCAGCGAAACGGTGCGTTCATCCCGGGTATTCGTCCAGGTGGACACACGGCACAGTACCTCGGTAACGTGGTAACCCGTTTGACTCTCGTCGGCGCAGTCTTCCTCGCCTTGATTGCGGTCTTGCCAGTTGGTATGACGGTCTTCACGGGTGTTGCCTCATTGGCAATTGGTGGAACGGCGCTCTTGATTGTGGTGAATGTGGTGCTAGACCTTATTCGCCGCGTCGACGCCCAAGTAGCATTGCGTGAGTATTAATTTCTTCCCAGACTTTGTTGCGCATCGGTAGTTTGGCGCTCACCGTATATTGAATACGGCTCGCACCAAACTCCTCGCGCGCCTCGTCTAAAAAGAAATTTCTAACTCACTCAAGATGGGAACAACACAAAAGACCCCGCAAGGGGTCTTTTGTATTTCACGACAAAGCAGATCGCGAAATTTCAGCTTTTTGCTACTCGTGGTCTTCAAATGAATAGCCCATCGGTACCGCACTATAGACTGGTTTCCATTCGTCTGTTCTGAGCCACCGCTTGTACTCGTCAAAGACGGTTAGGGCAACGGTCTGTGGGGAATGGCGGGAGGTGTTGATGACGAGGTCGTAGTGCTTCGTATCGTAGGGGTTGATGCCGTACATGGAGCGGAAGCGACGTACTTCGGTGTTAAGGCGGGTCTGCACCTGCATCTTTACGTCGCCGATGGTGGCTGCTGCAGTTGTTTCGTTAGCTCGGCCGACGTTGCTGACGGCATCCTTAAAGATGCGGGCGGTTGCTACTTCGATATCGAGATCGAGGTATACCTTGAATGACTCAGGAATCCAGTAGAAGCCAAGGCGTGAGTCAATCACTATGTCTTGCTCGTCACGGAGGCGTCGAAGCTCCTCATCAATTTCTTGGTCCATCACGTGATCGCTGGCTGCGCGTCGGTTGAACTCAGCGAGCGTGATGCCTTGGCGACGAATGAGTGCTCGCACCATATCTCCGGAAGAGTAGCGGGTGTAGCTCAAGAGCTCGGCTACTTTGTCAGCGGTTGATGATTTGCCACTTCCTGGCTTTCCCGAAAGGGTGATTATGTGTTTTCGATCCATAGGTTGCCTTCAGCATACCATACAGCCACGTTGCGAATTGGATAAAAACTGTTACCCTAGGAGCATTATGCACCACGCAACACCATATTTAAGTATTGTACTCATTGGAAAGATAGCTTCTGGTAAAGGTACCCAAGCCGACGCTATCATTGAAAATTTTGGTGGCAACCTATACTCAAATGGCGATAAAGTACGAGAGACGGCTGGCTTTGATACCCCGTTTGGCCGCAAGATGAAAGAGGTGTACGAAGCCGGTCTCCTCATTCCTGAATGGATTGCGAGTTACTGGATGACCCATGCCCTCGTGAGTCAATTTCCAACTGAACACATCGTTTTTGAAGCCGTGGCCAAGAAGCCGTTAGAAGCCCAGCAGTTTCATGAGATGCATCAATGGTTGAAGCGTCCGTACATTGTATTCAATCTCGATGTCCCTGACAGCGTCGTCCGTGAACGCAGTGCTGCACGAGCTCGTGATGGAGTTGATGCTCCTGAAATTGTCGAACGTCGGCTCATGCAGTTCCATGAGTTTACCGACCACTCCATTGAGTTATTCCGCGATTACGGCACGCTCATCGACATCGATGGCACGCAGTCACCAGACGTTGTCCGCAATATTATCTTTACCCACCTCCACCAAGCCTAACTATCTATGCAACAAAAAACCGTCATCTTTATTGGTCCACAGGGAAGTGGAAAGGGAACCCAGATTGAACGCATGAAAGAAGTGCTTGAGGCCAGTGACCGTCGCCGGGTAGTAGATATTCAAACTGGCCGTCGGTTCCGCTCACTTGCCGCAAAGCAGGAAACCTTTGCCGAAGACAAGATTGCTGCCACCATGAATGCGGGTACGCTTCAGCCTGACTTCCTTTCTTCTGTCCTCTGGGGGCAGGCGATGGTGGATCAGCTCGATCCGAAGAGTCATTTGCTCATCGATGGTTTTCCGCGCACGGTTGCCCAGATTCCTGATCTTGAAGATGCCTTCAATTTCTTTGAACGAACGCATGTCGATGTTATTAATCTTGAAACTCCCGAAGAGATTGTCCGTGCTCGTATGCAAAGCCGTGCCAGGGCCGACGATACGGAAGCCTCAATCGAAGAGCGGTTACGCTGGTACCGTGAAGAGACACTCCCGGTGATCGCCTTCTACCGTGCTCGACCAGATACCAGTGTCCACGACATTGATGGAACCCTTTCAATCGATGGTGTACATGCGGCTATCAGGCAAGCGATTGGCGTTTAATATATATCCTATGACCATCACGCTTAAAACCGAAGAAGATATTGCTATCCTCCGTAAAGGTGGGAAGATTTTGGCGAAGATTCTCGATGAACTCGAAAAAGAAGTGGTGGCTGGTAACTCAACTATAGATGTAGATGACCGTGCCATGGAGCTCATGGAAGAGTACGGGGTCGAACCGATGATTTTGGGCTACCACCCTCGCTTTGCTCCCCGACCATACCCAGCAGCGGTGTGTGTATCAATTAACGATGAAGTGGTGCACGGTATCCCTAACGAAGACGTGGTTGAGTTCATTGATGGTGATGTGGTTTCTATCGACGCCGTCATTGGCTATGAGGGGATGGTACTTGATTCAGCGCGCACTGTGGGCGTTGGTCAGCTCTCGAAAGAGGCACAGGGGTTGATAGATATCTCACACAGAGCGCTCAGTGCCGCGATCGATGCGGCGCAACCCGGTAATCACATTGTTGAAATTGGTCGGGCGATTGAGAAGGTGGTGGGGGGAAAGTACGGTATTATTGAAACTTTCTGTGGTCATGGTGTAGGGTATGATTTGCACGAAGACCCGCAAGTACCAAACTTTGTGACGAAAGAAAAAGGGGTGAAACTTGAACCGGGTATGGTGATTGCCATTGAGCCAATGCTCACCACCGGAAGCAAAGAGGTTGTCGTACTAGACGATGGTTACACCGCGGTGACCGACGATGGTTCTCTCGCTGCCCACGTTGAGCATACCGTCTTGATTACAAAAGATGGTCCGGAGATACTGACGATGTAGCAGGTAGTGAAAAGGGCGGCCCATGGCCGCCCTTTTCTTTTTATCTAAAAGTAGGTATACTGCCAGGGCTTAAAATAAACACTTTTTACATTTTTATGGCCAAATT
>CAYRMU010000044.1:0-6402 GCA_964425655.1 uncultured Candidatus Saccharibacteria bacterium
TAATACGATAGTATTTCGCCACTATGTCACAAGATCGACTCATTAAATTGGTTACCCAAGGCGACGAAAATGGCGTCGGTAAAGGCCACACCTACTACACCCGTTTTAATAATAAGGTAAAGAAAGACCCAAGCAAGAAGCACGAGGAACGAAAGTTCAACCCAATCGCCCGAAAGCACACGGTGTATAAACAAAAGAAATAATAAAAAACCGGCACATAGTGCCGGTTTTTTATTATTTCTACTACTCCATACTAGATTCGTACGCCCCCACATCAGCCAAGCTATTGAGTTCAAGTCGCTTGATGAGTGCTGCTTGAGCAGCCTCTACATTTTCCTCCTTTCCGAGCCATGCTTGCTGCACCGGCTCTTCAAGACCGCGTGAGTATGAGAAAGCCATTTGCCACGGCAAGTTTCCCCGAGCCTTTTCGAGCTCACCAATCGCGTCGAGGTTTTCTGTGGCGCGCTTCGGTGTCTGTCCACCAGAGAGGAATACGATTCCTGGCACATCGTGCGGTACAGTTTTCTCAAACGTGCGAATCGTCGCCTCGGCCACGTGTGCTGGTGTAGTTTGCTCCGGGTACTCACTACCAGCCAACACCATACTCGACTTCAAAATAACTCCCTTTAAGTCAACCCGGTACCACGTCATCAGTTCAAAGAGTTTGCGGAGCACCATGGTGGTAACCTCCTCTGCGCGCTCGAGGGAGTGCGCACCACTAAAGATAACTTCCGGTTCAAGCATTGGTACAATTCCCGCTTCCTGACAGAGGGCAGCGTACCGTGCCATCTGCACCATATCGAAGACAACGTTCTGCTCGGTTGGGGTCGTGTCTGAAATGGTTATCACCGCTCGCCACTTTGCTGCCCGGGCTCCCATGTCGTAGTACTCCTGGAGTCGCTCTGCGAGACCATCAAGGCCCTGCGTCACGACTTCCCCAGGGAATCCAGTGTGCGGCACTGTACCAGTATCCACCTTAATAATTGGAATAATCCCCTTGGAGAGAAGCACGTCTGAGAACTGTGTGTGATCATCGGTATGGTTACGGATAGTGCCGTCATGCAAAATGACTCCCGTTACGTACTGCTCAATACCTGGCGTCGTAAATAGTAACTGACGATACTTACGACGCATCTCAGCTTCTGCTGGAATACCCAAGGCTTCGAGCTGCTTGTTCATTGAGGTCGGACTTTGATCGGCGGCCAGGATACCTTTCTTTGGTACCACGAGTGCCTTCGCGATTTCGTGCAATTTAGTTTGTGACATATATACGTAGTGTAGCAAGGTGTACCCCGCTCTGTCACAGGAGGCTGTGTGCAACAGTACCTGCATCCATTCACGCGTGGATAGCTTCATCGATGATACAGTACGAGAAGTGCTATGCTTAGATAAACTATGGAACCAAAACCAATTGATCCAAATGAACTGCACATCCCTGAAGAGGCAATCATTACATCACCATCGTCTCGGTGGTGGATACTTGGTAGCGGCGTCTTAATTGCAACGCTTGTTCTTGGGGGTGGTGCATACCTGGCAGCACGCCACTTTCTACCCACACCAACACCCGTCACTGAAACGGACCTCTCTCCTGAGACTGTACACGCTCCAGGAACCGAAGCATACGACGCCGCTCGAGAAAACCTGCCTGTACAAAGTAGCAACCGAAATCTTTTGCAATCCAGCACAAGTGACGCGACAGTTACGCCAGTAGCTATATCACGCACGAATCCAGCAGACGTACATCTCACCTTTACCCCAATCGACCCAGCTATCGCATCTGGTACTGCTGCAATAACCAGTGAGCCTCCACGAAGTGAAATCGCCGAGCCAGCCCTCAGCAAAGCAGCAGAGGGTGTGACCACTATTACTACGTCCGATGACAGTGTCCGCGTGGTTGCACCGGTTGTTGTAACCAATACCACCGCAGTTGGTACACCAACAGCCAAAACATTTAGTGGTCTTATTCGAGATATTGACCCCGCGAAGAGTACTGTATTAGTAGGCTATGCCGGAGAGCAAGCGATGCTCGTAACAGTCGACGCTACCACCGAGTACATCCTCGATGGGGTAGCAACGACGTTTGGTGCACTCCGTAAAAACGACATCGTCAGTGTTGCAGGTACTGGGTACCCAAACTCAGTACTCGTAACGGCAGATCGAATTGAAATTACCGGCGTCTTTGAGCGCGATACCAACGTTCAGGGTAATTAAATAGCTCACATATCATGCACCAAAGTACCACACACCTAAAGACCTGCATCCAGCTATGTATAGTGCTTTTTGCATTTCTTGCGGCACTCGTCTACTCCAACGAGACCGCTACTGCCTGGTACACATCCTACTCGGCCAACAACGGTTTCTATGCCTGGCGCGATATATACGTCGGTCCTAGTACGCTCTGCCCAGCCGACCGAATTGAAATAGAATTCCGCCTGGCTGATGCTGAGACTTTTGGACCCCTCGTCAGCAGTGCAAATCTCTCATTGCGTATGCGCTACAAAGAGCCTGGACAAAATACTGTATTCGCACCCTGGACCTACCCCAGCAGCGGTGGTAAATCATCCCTCTGTATTACGCGCGATGCCTACTCAGGTGCTCGTATCTACAGTAACACCGGCAGTACCTACGTGGGCGCCAATACCGTCAGCAATCGTTCGAGTGCAACTACGACTCGCATCGCAGAGCTCGGTAGCCACTACGTACGTACCATCTATCTCGCACGGCACACTGACCCTGTCCCTACCGTACAGCCAATCTCCCCAATCCGCACTGTAGCCTCAACTACTTCACCTTTCATTATTCGGGTCAACGAGATTCCCGCAATCTATGGCGCTACTGCTGTACAAGAGTTGTGGTACGAATTTGACAACCTCGATGATGGTTACTACACCAAAGCTGAATACGATATAAGCACAGGTATTGGTGACTATACATTTACACAACCAAGCCTGACTGATGGTTTTTACGATTGGTACCCAAATGTTTCCTTTAATGGCACAAAAACACTCACAAACGGTCACGAATACAGTGAAATGCCGCAATCAAACTTCTTTCAAGACTGGTTTTCTTTCGTCTACGATGCAACCGGTCCAGTTTCAAGCCTCGCCTCAACTGTCGAAAGTAGTGACGACGCAACGCAGCGCATCAGCCTTGTTAATACCGTACGCGACGCCACCTCTGGTCTCTCAAGTACTGAAATAATTATCCTGAACCGAAACACCGGAGCGGAGACGGTCATTGCACAGAGTTTTCCGTTAGCCATGGGTCAGTACTACGGCACTTGGGTTGATCCGCAGACTGTGAGCACCGCTGTTGAAGTGAGTCGTGACTACGCCTACGAACTCTACGCTGTAACGCGTGACGTCGCGGGCAACATCACCGAATCATCACGTACCATCATTCCTGATCGTAACGGCAACACCGGTGGCAGTGCTGGTTCAACCCTTGTCGTTGGCCTTACAGCCACACCGGTAAGCGTCGTTCTCGGGGGTAGTAGCTTGCTGTCTTGGAGTATCAATAACGCTACTGCCTGTAGCGCAGACTGGGATCCAGGGTTTGCATTCACGAACGGAACGATTGGAACAAGTTCAGTCACACCTGCAACCACCACCACCTACACTCTTGCCTGCAGCAACAGCATCGCTAATGCCGCCCGAAGCGTGACTGTAGGTGTTAGTGCCGTACCTCCCGTTATGTCGTTGCGGGCAACTTCATCAATAATCCGCAGTGGTACCTCTGCAAGTCTCACCTGGAGCGTCACGCCAGATACTGGTGTGAGTAATTGTAACCTCATAGGTTTGAGTAGTGGAATAGCTGTTGGTGCTGCTGGCAGCATTGAGACTGACCCCCTCACCAATCAGCGCACGTTCACCCTAAGCTGCGACACTCTAGTCGGACCAATGAGCGAAAGCATTACGGTACGGGTTATTCCAGAAGTATACGAATAGCCGCTACTACGCGCGAATCTTCCACCCTCGCTTAAACAGCTGCGTCACAATCACGCCAAGTACAAGGACGAGACCAATAATCACCACGAGTCCAATCTGTGTGTTTGCTTCATGGTACCCAATCATTGAACCGCGGACACCGTCCGCAAAGTAAAAGAACGGGTTGAGCTTCGTAATGAGTGCAGCGACCGGTGGCAAAAACGTAACCGAGTAGAAAATACCACCAAGGTACGTGAGCGGCGTAATCACAAACGTGTTCAAGACCTGCAACTGCTCAAACCCTTCTGCCCAGAGCGCTACAATAATCCCGAGCATCGCAAAGATAGCTGAAATAGCCGCGATGTAGAAAATAAATCCAAGTGGATTCACCAAACTCACTGCCCCGAAGAGGAGACCGACGAGCAAAATAAGAAACGCGACCATTAAGGCGCGTGTCACCGCACTCCCCACAAACCCAATCAGCATCTCAAGGTATGAGAACGGCGTAATGAGAATCTCTTCAATCCCTCGGGTGAAGCGCATAAAGTAGAGTGCTGACGAGGCACTTGAGAATGAGGCATTGATAATTGAAAGCATCAAAACACCCGGAAAGACAAACGAGATATACGGTACACCCGCAAAGTCATCAATCTTACTACCGAGCACTGACCCGAAGATAAATAGGTACAGCGCAGCCGAAATAACCGGTGCAACGAGCGTCTGTATCACTACCCGCAGTGTCCGCTTCACCTCGCGGCGAAACATTGTAAATAACCCTATCCAGTTTGTATCCATACTATTTTTGTCCTTCGTTATCAGCGCGGGTAATCTCGAGGTACCGTTCCTCAATCGACTTACCATCCTTCATAAACTCCTCTTTCGTTCCTTCAGCCACAATGCGTCCGTGGTTAATGATGGCAATATCGTTACACAGGTACTGAATCTCTTCCAGGTAGTGCGACGTTAAAATAATCGTCTTTCCCGATTCATTGAGTTCTTTGAGGTACGCCCACAAATCACGACGCTGCTCAACATCCACTCCAGCAGTTGGCTCGTCGAGTATTAAGAGATCTGGTGTATGGACCAAGGCGCGACCGAGCATCGCGCGACGCTTGAGACCACCCGAGAGCTTCTGGAACTTCACATCGCGGTGCGCTTCGAGATCAAAGCGTTTAATCAATTCATCCACTCGTGCATCACGTTCTTCCTTTTTAATACCGTAGTACCCACCCATGAAATCCATGAGCTGAACGGGCGTCGAAAAAATATCCACGTTAAATTCCTGTGGTGAAAGACCTACCTTGGTGCGCGCTCGCTTATAGTCGGTTACTACATCCACCCCATCAACCAAGATTTGTCCCGACGTCGGCTGGGCAATACCGGTAATGCAGTGAATGGTGGTTGACTTACCCGCACCATTTGGACCCAAGAGTCCAAAAAAACTGCCCCGCGGAATCGAAAGATTAATTCCATCGACCGCCTTCTTCGCCTTCGCTCCTGTCCCATACACCTTCACCAAGTTTTTAATTTCAAGCATCGGAGTTGTATCTTGCATGTAAAGCAGTATAACAGATAGAGAAAAAGGCGGGGAGTAAAGCTCCCCGCCTTATATACTTATCTGACCTTGGACCCGTACTTGTCGCTACTACGCTCGATACCCTCAATCAACGCTGAGCAGAATATGCGCACCACCCCATCATAGTGACCATAGATGGCAAAACCTTGTGTCCGCATACCGGTAACCAACTCCATGACCTGCGCCACGGTAGAGATGGACGTGATACCCTTGAAATACTGGTGCTTGATGAGAAAGAAAGCGACATCAACCCCAAATTCTTCAGCTGCCTGCACCGCATTGCGCACCTCGGTATCGTGGAGTTTATCCCGACTGGCCATATTTTGGAGGACACTAATCACTTGTTTGCGATACACCTCCCTAGTGCTACCGAGGGACTTTATGCTGTCTGCAGCATCACAGTTTTGCTCTGGCATAGTCAACCTTCCTTTTCAATATGTTGACGATTTGAACTTTCCGTTACATAGTAGCATAAACGCATGAATAATCAAGAAATCGCCTGGCTCCTCAAGGAGAAATACCACGGTCAAAAAACCGAAAGTTTTTTGACCGACTGCGCACGCCTTGAAGCCGGCGAACCGCTTGCCTACCTTATCGGCTCAACCCCCTTTCTTAACTGCACTATCCACCTCGATTCAAAACCCCTCATCCCCCGCCCCGAAACCGAGTTTTGGGTCGAAAGGGCCATCGATGCAATCAAACTCGCTTGCTCTAGGCCTTTCCTAGGGCAAAAAATGGAATCCCGACCGCAAGCACTTCACATACTCGACCTCTGCGCCGGCTCAGGCGCTATTGGCGTCGCGGTTGCTCAGGCGATTCCTGAAGCACATGTCACCTTTGGTGAAATTGACGCAACCCACCTCCCGACCATTCTCAAAAATCTTACCGAAAACACTATCA
>CAYRMU010000045.1:0-6317 GCA_964425655.1 uncultured Candidatus Saccharibacteria bacterium
GTAGGTCAGCGCCAACATACAGTATTGATAACCATTGAGTGTTTTTTCGTATCTGCCGTTTGAAAAGGGTTTGGTATACTATAGCTATGTCAACAAAATCACTCTATATAGTCATTGGAGGGTTACTACTCATCATTGGGTACCTATTATTTATGCCGACGACGCCGCAAGTAGTTGCGCCGGAAGTGGTGCCCGAGGTACCGGCAGCCGAAGAAGTGGTACCCGAGGCGGTGCCAGAGCCTGTAGCCGCTCCTGTAGCGGAAGACGTCGTCACTATAGAAGGATTGTTTCTAAGTTTAGCTGAAGAAAAAACCGATTTTCAGAAGTCTTTTTACTACCTCCTCCTCGATGATGGAACCGAAGTGGTTCGTATCGATCTCCGTCCGCTGTTGGGGTATCAGCTTCAGGATCCCACTGGCAAGCTTGGGGTAGATCGTGGGCAACAGGTCGTAATTACCGGGGCAATGGATGAAACTGGTTTTGTTATCGCAAGTATCAAGCCGGCGCAGTAGTCTCATTCCCCGCAGGTTCATGTGGAGAAGCACTCCTATCTGCTAGAATAAGTGCATGGGACTCTATCGGCCGTGGGCTTTTTGGCGACAGGTGCAGTACGGCACTGGTTTTGGTATGTTTTGGGTACTCATTTTTACGGGTATCTATTTTGGATATTTTTATAACGAACCTACGTGTTTTGATGGGCGACAGAATGGTGCTGAGCGGGGCACTGACTGTGGCGGATCCTGTACCCGTATTTGCGCGTTTGAGGTAACCAAGCCAACGGTAAAGTGGGCACGAAGTTTTGAGGTAACAGAAGGGCAGTACAATGCTGTGGCGTACGTTGAAAACCGCAACCAGTTTGCTGCATCGCCTGAAGTGCCGTATACCCTGCAGCTGTTTGATGCAAAGGGCCTCATTGCTGAGCGGACAGGTGTGACTATTCTGCCACCTGACAGTGTGTACCCAATCTTTGAGGCCCGTATTGCTACCGATGGACGTGTGCCAACGCAGACAATCTTAGAGCTCGGTGAAGCAACAATGTGGGTCCCAGCTTCAGCCGGTCGCGAGCAGTTTACGGTGAATAGTCGCACCCTTACCGGGTCTGATGCAAAGCCGCGACTCCAGGCATCGCTGACAAACAATGACTTGGTTGAGGCGCAAAATGTAGAAGTAGTCGCCACTATTTTTGACGCCCGGGGTAATGCACTTACAGCGTCGCGCACGTTTATTGATCGCTTCCCAGCTCGGGGAACAGAAACTGCCATCTTTACCTGGCCTGAACCAATCGCGAAAACCGTCCGTAGCTGTGAGGTGCCAACCGACTTGGCGATGGCAATCGACCTCTCAGGGAGTATGAACAACGACAATGCTAACCCGCCGCAACCCGTAACCTCAGTCCTTAAGGCTGCTGAAGGATTTGCGTCACGGCTGCGCAGCAACGACCAGGCGGCACTGGTTACCTTTGCTACCGATGCAGTCGTTAACAAAACCTTAACCGGAGATGTTGCTGGTGTGGCTAAAGCTATTGCAGCTCTCACCATTGACCCCGAAGAAGAGCAGGGAAGTACCAATACCGGCGATGCGATTCTCCGTGCGGGAGAAGAGCTCAACTCAGCTCGCCATAGTGAAGAGGCGCGTAAAGTGTTGGTGCTGCTGACTGACGGTTTGGCGACCGCTCCCGATGAAGAGCCGGAAGCGTACGCGCTCAAGGCCGCTGAAAGCGTTAAGGCTACCGGAGTAAACATCTTCAGTATTGGCCTCGGCGCCAATGTAAACATGGAATTTGTCCGCCAGGTAGCGAGTAGTGAAGACCAAGCGTACGCTGCGGTTTCAACAGGTCAGATTGATAGTATCTACAAGAGCATTACTGCGGCACTTTGTGAGGATGGGGCGGCGGTTATCGAAATTATCCCCAAAACTACCGCTAGTTTCCAGGCGTTGCAGTAGGCAGCCTGGGTGTGTTGCTGCATTTGGACAGTTTTGCCGCGCCTGCGTATACTAGGCTCTACCTATGCGCACGCTCCGCTCACTTTTTTCAGGTATCGATATTTACCTCCTCGGTGCCGCCCTCATTTTGACGGGGATGGGCCTAGTAACAATGTACTCGTTTGAGGGAGATAACTTCTTTTTTGAGCGGCAGCTCATTTGGATTGGTACGGCTATTTCCTTGATGTTTTTGGCGATGTTGCCCGATTACCGCTTCTTGCGGGTAGGGAATGCGACATTTCTCATATACCTATTTTTTGTTTTTCTACTTATCTTGGTTCTCTTTATTGGAGAAATCACCCTTGGGGCGCAAAGTCGTTTCAACTTTGGTTTTTTTAGTCTCCAGCCGTCTGATCCGGCAAAGCTCGTATTGATTGCGGTCTTGGCCAAATACTTTAGTAAACGACACGAGCTCATTGGAGATTTTAGGCACATTATTATCTCTGGCTTCTACGCCTTTATTTTCTTTGGTTTGGTGTTTATTCAGCCAGACTTCGGAACTGCGGTTATTCTGTTCTTCGTGTGGTTCGGTATGATCTTAGTGGCAGGCATCAAGCTTCGCCACCTCGTAACAGTGTTCCTGCTCGGGACACTTACCTTTGGCGGTATGTGGCAGTTTGTTTTCATGGACTACCAAAAGGAACGTATTGCAACGTTCTTAGATCCTCTTGCAGATATCCAGGGGGCCGGCTATAACGCGTACCAGTCAACGGTAGCGGTCGGTTCTGGGCAATTTATCGGGAAGGGGATTGGGTATGGTACGCAGAGCAAGCTGCAGTTTTTGCCTGAGTATGAGACCGACTTTATCTTTGCCGCCTACGCCGAAGAGTGGGGTCTCGTTGGCGTGCTGCTGCTCTTTATTTTGTTTGGCGTCGTTATTGGAAGGCTTCTCTGGCACGCTATACGCGCCGCCACGAACTTTGAACGCCTCTTTGCGACAGGAGTAGCCATTCTCTTCGTAAGTCACTTTTTCGTCCATATTGGGATGAATATTGGGGTGTTACCGGTGACGGGAACAACCGTACCATTCCTCTCGTACGGTGGTACCCACCTCATGACCGAGTTTATCGGTATTGCTATCGTAATGGCCATGAGCCGCTACGCCACCCCTCGCTACCAAACAACGCAGCTGACGATTGTAGAAGAGGAATGAGCAAACGAGCGCGTAAAAAGTGATTCCCATCACTTTTATACCTATTGCGAATTTCGTTCCCGATTTTATGGAAGTAACACGCAACCTGAAACCGAGGTACACGTTCGAGTTCGGATCTCGAACTACATGTTCGAGTTCGGATCTCGAACTTTGGTATAGAGTGATACTGTATCACGAACCATCCGTTCAATACTGTATTCAGTACAAATATGCTGAAGAGTAGCGGTGTACTCAGCTTGGCGAGCGGTATTCTCTAGGAGTTCAGCTATAGCAGTAGTGAGCGCGTCTACCGCACCTGGGGGGACCAACGTGCCCGTCTGACCATCTGTAATGAGCTCAGGAATGCCACCGACGTTTGTGGCTACGATAGGGACAGAGGCGAGACCCGCTTCAAGGAGTACGTAGCCAGCAGCCTCTGATTTCGATGGTAGGACAAAAAGATCAAGCGCTTTTAGGAAGCGGGCAGCCTCAGGTAGGGCGCCAACGAGAAAGACGTGCTCCTCAAGACCGAGGTGTTGAATTTGCGCAGTGAGCCGTTCACGTTCTTCACCTTCGCCAATAATCACGTACCGCAAGCGGGGGAGGGCATGAATAAGCGATGCTACTGCGTCGATTGCGACATCCAAGTTTTTGATGGAGTGCAGCTCGGCGATAGTGCCAATCCAGGTGTCGTTATGGAAATTAACTAATCCGTAGGCGGTATTGGTGACTTGCATCTCTAAGAGCTGCCGTGCGTCATCTTTTGTTTTAAAAAGGGGCACTGCTCGACCGAGGCGAACGGTGTGCATTTTTGCTTTAGTAAACGGCCAGCGCATCTGATTGCGCAATCGTTCGGTTACAGTAATGGTTGTGTGGGCGAACATGATGGTAAGCCAGTGAAAAAACCCAACGATTATACGAGACACTGCACTACGCGTTTCATTAAATGCCCAGCCGTGCGAGGTGTAGACAACATGAGGTACTCGCTGGAGTCGCCCCAAGAACGCGCCAATACCACCAGCCTTTGAACTGTTGACGTGGAGTACGTCAGGGCGCTCTGCGCGCAGTATCTTAGAAATCTGCCAGAACGAGAGCAGTTCTTTTTTGAAAGATATATCGCGCTGCAGACCGGGAATCTTAATTACCCGGATACCAGCTGCTTCGAGCTTTGTAACTAATTCGCCACTGCCCCCAACCGCCACAATCGGAAGGAATTCAAGTGGGTCGAGGGATGTGGCCAAATCGTAGACGTAGCGTTGTGCTCCGCCCCAATTTGACTTTGTGATGAGGAATAGGACCTTTTTTTGCATTTGCTCATTGTAACATTATAGCCACTTTTAAGGTTGTATTTGGAGAAAATGAGCGTTTGGCATATGGTTCCAGCGATTCTCCCTCGGTAGGTCGAATCGGGAACGAAATTCGCAATAGTCGCTTGCGCTCGTTTGCTTATTTCATCCTTGCTAATTTATGCCTAAACGGTAGGATAGGAGCACATACTATATGGGTGAACGAAGTCGCGAATTACTGCTTCTGATTGTGGGTGATGTACTGTGCTTTACTATTGCACTGTACCTCACGCTCACAGTACGCTATCTAGAACTGCCAGGACAAGACCTCCTCGATCAGCATCTCGGCCCTTTTGCGGTGCTGGCCAGTGTTTGGCTGTTTATTTTCTATATTGCTGGTCTCTACGATAAGCACACGGCATTTCTAAAGAAACTACTCTTTAGTCGTATTTTGAATACACAGGTGGTGAATATGCTCGTGGCGGCGCTACTCTTCTTGGTGCTCCCGTTTGGCATTGCTCCGAAGACAAACCTGGTGATTTACCTCGTCGTGTCGATTGTGCTCCTCACTGTCTGGCGCTTAAAGTACTTCGCGTACTTTTCACCAAAGCAGCGTCATAAAGCGATTTTGATTGCCGACGGTGCCGAAGCAATTGAGCTCGTTGATGAAGTAAATAACAACGAACGCTACAACTACTCCTTTGTGCGCCTCATTGACCATGAGACGGCCGGGAAGATTGATGACTTTGAAGAGAAGCTGCTCGGGCTTATCGAGCGTGAAGGTATCTCTATTATTGTGGCAAACCCTCGTACAGAGTACGTGGAAAAAATCATGCCACGCTTGTTTGAGCTGTCGTTTTTGAAGTTTGAATTTACGTTCCTCGATTTTTATAAAGTATACGAAGATACGTTTGACCGAGTTCCGCTTTCAAGCTTGCGCTACGACTGGTTTATCAATCATGTGTCGCACAGCAAGAACTTTTTCTATGACGCGTCAAAACGGTGTATTGATGTGGTAGGGAGTCTCATCCTTGGGGCAGGTTTTCTCGTGGTACTCCCGTTTATTTACCTGGCAGTACGAATTGAAGGGAGGCAGCCAGGGGTTTTTATGACGCAGCAGCGGATTGGTCGTTTTAACGCGCCAGTCAAGGTGCTGAAGTTGCAGACCATGACTGTCAACGATGCGTCCTCAAGTACTTGGACCAAAGAAGATGCCCAGAAAGGCAACCAAATTACCAAAGTTGGGAATGTGTTGCGAAAACTGAGCATCGATGAAGTGCCGCAAGTCTGGAACATCCTAAAAGGCGAGATGTCACTCATTGGTCCACGTAACGACATCGAAGGGCTTGGCTATCGCCTGGCGGAGCAGATTCCGTACTACAACATTCGCAATTTTGTAAAACCAGGCGTTTCAGGCTGGGCGCAAACCCACCAGTACTACATGGGGGACAATATCAGCCCGCAGTCGTTTGAGGAGTCGCGAATGCGTCTTGCCTACGACCTCTATTACGTGAAAAATCGCTCAATGCTGCTTGATATCGAGATTGCCTTGCGGACGATTAAAACCTTGTTGTCTCGCTTTGGTATACACATTCGATTGCCACGGTAGTTGCTTATCAACCACCGCTTTGTATACTCATTGAGAGATATATGAGGTAGAGAGATGCAGCAGTATCGGTCTCATTGGTTGGTCTTTAGTAACTTAGGATGGTTGGTGCCAATGCACTATGCATATCAAGCAGGAAGTGTAGTATTGGCATTCCCTAGTCTGGTAGTAATGGTATGTTCTATGATGTATCACTGGAATCCTTCGCGTGTGCGAGAGTATCTTGATACTAGTTTTGCGTTGGTGTACCTCGGGGTGGGTCCATTTCTTCTCTATGCTGCAGCTTTCCAAAAACTACTTTTGGTTGTCT
>CAYRMU010000046.1:0-6083 GCA_964425655.1 uncultured Candidatus Saccharibacteria bacterium
GCTGTTGGCCAGACTCCGCTTGAATGCGCAGAAGCCTGGCGTGCAACGCAAGTAAATCAGGAAATGCAAGCGACTGAGGATTTTTGGATGCAATTGCCGTTTTTGGAGGCAGTGAGGCGAAGGAGCCGTACATGGTGGTACGGTGAGGAGCCGAAGCTGCCGAAAAAAAGGCAAGATCGCCAAAAAGACCAGTCACTACCGCTAGCGTACGCGGGTAGACTTGACCCTATGGCCTCAGGCAAACTCCTCGTCCTCATTGGTGACGAGTGCAAACACCAAGAGCGCTACCACGGACTCGATAAGGCCTATGAGTTCTCCGTACTCTTCGGCGTCAAAACCGACACTGCTGACGTCCTTGGTCGCATCCAAACGATTGGAACTCCTACCGTGACGTCTGCGCAAATTAGTGCCGCTGCCTTGAATCTCATCGGCCACATCGAACTCCCCTACCCTCACTTCTCCTCAAAGACGGTCAAAGGTAAACCGCTCCACGTCTGGACCCTTGAAGGGAGACTCGATGAGATTACTATCCCGACCAAAGCCTCGACTATTTTTAAACTCGCGCTCACTACTATTGAAGCGCTCCCCGGACAAACAATCTACGACACCGTCAGTCAAAAGATTGAAACGATTGCACCGGTCACTGACGAACGCAAAGCGCTTGGCAATGACTTCCGTCGCGTCGATATTCGCACTGACTGGAAACAGTTTCTTTTGGAGCACAAAGAAAATACCTTCACAATCGCCACGTTCACCTGTATCGCCAGTAGTGGTACCTACATGCGCACGCTCGCAGAGGTAATCGCCAAAGAGTGCGGCACGGTTGGTCTCGCGTATTCTATTCACCGCACCGAGATTGGCCGGTACACCAAAATACCGCTTGTGGGCGGTATCTGGACTACGCGGTTTTAGGCTTCTTGAAACTCTCGAGCTTCTCTAGGTACGCATGGACCGTGAGCACAAACTCAGCGTGGCTCCACACGAGTGGAGCGGTCGACATATGCGCACGGGTATGCGGGTGCATCTGCTCTGCTAAGACACCACCCTTCGTTGCATGAGATGCAGTCCATTCAAGCATGTCGTAGACACGTGTGAGATCACTCGCCTTCTTTGCGCGCATAATGTGGTACTGCGCTACCCACATAGTGGTCACGACCCATGGGTTTGGAGTGCCGGCGTCATGCATGGTGTAGTAGTTATCACCCTCGTAGCGCACATAGCCTTCACTCGCACCTGCTACCTTGAGCCGAGCTTCTACTTCGGAAAACATCCGCTCGATGCGCGGGTCAGTTGGTTCAATTACCCCGAAGTAGAGCGGGCCAAAGAAGCTGCTCATATCGAGTGTCATATCACGCTGATCTTCAATCTGATCGTACGCGCGAATTCGTTTAATAAAGTAGCCGGCATGTTCATCAAACAAGTGCTCGAGGATAGCTTCGCGCATACGCTGCGCCACCGCGCTGTATATCCGAACCGATTCTTCTTTTCCTAAGAGTTGTGCAAACTGCGCGGCTGCTAAAAGAGCGGCGTACACAGTAGACGCAGTGTAGGTAGAGATACCAAACTTCTCTTCCCATAAATCAAACGAGTTTTGCGGGAGCCCGTAGCGCGCTTCGATGTACTCCACCATGAAGTTAGCAGCTGGTTCTATGAATGGGTTGTAGAGTGACTCAATAAACTCCAAATCCTTATCGCCCTGGTAGTGCTGGTAGAGCATGTAGAGGACGAGCGCTGTCTCGTCTTCCTGAATCGGGAACTCAGGGTTTCCTTCAATAATCCACGGGTGCCATGAGCTACCGAGTGTACCGTCGGTACAGTACTTGTGCATAAAGTACCCGCCGCGCTCAAGCCGGGCAGTCATAAACTCAAAGAAACGGTGCGCCACATCTTTGTAGCCGGCTACATCAAAGGCGTGCGCAATAATTGCTGCGTCACGAGGCCACACGTAGCTGTAGGTATCTCGACCATGGTGGAGCATGTCGGTATCTGAAGACGCAATAATCCCGCCATGATTATCGGCATGCACGCGCATGGTAATTAAGGATCGCCGGTAGAGCGTCTGGAGCGACTCTGAAAGCGGCGACACGTCGAGCGACTCCTTTTCCACCCACGCCTGCCAGTAGTGTTCCGTTGAGTGAATCAATCGCTCAGGCGTCTCTTTGAGAACGTAGGCATTGAGGTCATGCACCCCCGCTATGGTGTCCGCCACCGCTACCCAGTAGTGCACCACTGCAGCATCATTGGCTTTTAGCTTTACGGTGACCCCGAGTACCGAGTCAACCGAGCCATGCTCTATCGGGTTCTTCTCCAAGACACCATCATGGGCATCAAAGTATGTCCCCTCCTTCCCTTCAATACCGAATAGCCCAATGTTGTACTCCTGAAACCGAGTATCACCAGCAAAGGCGTTTACCAAAAAGTGCGTGTGCCCTTTGTAGTGCACGATTGCGTTTACGCGCGGGTCGTAGAGACCAGTATCTCCCCGACGTGATTCTCCAATCCGAAATTGCTGCGCTAAAAAAAGTTTAACCGTCCGCGCTTTTTTTTGAGTATTCGTGACTGTAAAGGCACGTATAAAAACGTCCGCCTCATTATGCACTGCATCGGTGCTCTGGAGCATAATTCCGAGTGCTGCATGCGTAGCCACCATAGTTCCAACCGCAGTATCAGTATCGGTACCGACGGTAACTTCCCAGGCCGGGTCATCGAGCCATGAAATAGTGTCATCGACATACACACCAATACGGTGCACAAAGTTACCTGAGGCGCCGCTCACATGGTTACTGTGTCCTACGAACGGGAAATAAAAATCACGCACCTGACCTCGGTAGTCAAGTCCAACTAAAATCTTTCCGTTTCCTAAGGTGACCGCACGCGCCATACAAACCTAGGTGTACTTCTTTAAGTGTTTTTTTGCGATACTATGTGCCTTCTTTGGCGTAGCTGCTTTTCGTAAATCTTTAGCACACTCGGCATCCTTAAGCACGTGTTCAACCCACTCAGCAAAATCATTCTTCTGCCCATCAGCGTGGTATACGAAGACCGTATCTTCCATCGAACCAAAGGCAAAGACGAGCTCTTCGAGACTCTTTAGCACACTCCCGTCAGTCGTCCAGAAGCACTGTTCTTCACTCGCACACACAAGCCCTGCCGACTTCATCGACGTCTTTGGTGCCGTACTACTCGTTTTAGTAGGTCGTGTTGCAACGCTTTTTTTTGCCGGCGCTTTTTTTACAACCGCTTTTTTGGCAGCTACTTTTTTAGGAGCTGTTTTTTTTGTGACCGGTGATGTTGTTTTGGTTGGCATAAAGAACAATTAGCTTGGTGCGAATAATGAACGAGTTCGTTTGGTAATACTTCTCCACCAGTCTTTCAGTCGTTGGTACCAGCGCTCGACGCGGGACGGTGGGATTACCACTGGGGGTACGCTTGGCGGCGGAGTAATCGGTGGTGCTGTTTCTGCAACCTTGTTTCGTTCGAGTGCTGACTGTACACGTAATTGTAAATCACTTAACGCATTCATGAAAGCGACATACGCATCATATGGGGATTCGTACGGACTAAAGTACGCGTGCACATCGCCGTCCTGAAACCACTTCGTGCACATGTAGTAGAAGTGATCAGATGTCTGAAGCTTTCGCCATGTCTCAATGAGTGCTGCGTCTTTAGTCGCTAAGACATCCTTCTCCATACCATACGTCGCCGCTATCGCATCCTTTTGAATATCGTTTCCGGTCCATGCGGTGAGGTCGCGATCGGTGTCAGCCCAAGTGAGGACCGAGGGCACATCGAGCTCGCCGACTGCTGCATAACTTTGAATTGTTTCAGTTGGCGTCTTAAAAGAAGTATCCCCGTGACGGAGCAATGCTCCTGGTAGTGCCCGCATAAAATTAAAAATACCGGTATCTTCCCATTGGTGTTCACCAAAGGTCTCATAGTCCATGAAGAGGTTAATCGTCTGTCCGTTGCCATGGTGACTATGCACCCACTCTGCGTAGGTCTCACTTGAGAGCGGGTAGCTTTCCCAACCGCGGTTACCGAAGCGAAACGCAACGTCGTCTGAGAGTTTGTAGTTCTTGAGGAGGAGCTTAATCCGCGACGTACCCACTGGTTGATACACGTAATTTGGGCTTCGCCACTCTAAGACTGGGTCCCACCCTTCAGCCATAATTCCTAAGTAGCCGTTGTCATCGCACCACTTCGCTAGGTCGTTGCGGTATGAAAGTTCGGTATTGCGAAATACCTTCGGCGTATAACCGAAGAGCTCATGAATACGTTTCGCGTGCTTAGCTACCTGTCGCTCAAACTCTGGTACTGAGTAAAAGAATGCGAGTGAGTGATGGTAGGTGTCCGCTAAAATCTCTACCCGTCCGGTAGCCACGAGGCGCTGGAAGCTCTCCAAGACATCTGGCGCATACTCCTCAAACTGATCAAGGGCTGTCCCAGAAAAGGACAGTGCGAAGCGAAACTCCGGATGCGTCGCCAGCATTTCTTCAAGGAGCGCATTCATTGGTCGGTACGACTTGTTGGCTACCTTCTCCACGATGCGACGATTATTTAAATCGGTTTCACTTGCGTCGTTGAAGTACTCAGTGTCGTTACCAATATCAAAAACCCGGTAGCGCTTCACGCGGTATGGCTGGTGCACATGGAAATATGGACAAACGGAAAGCATACTTAGGTAGTTTGCGGATTAACCCAGCTGAGTACGCGGTGGTACAGCTCTGCCACCTTGTCGGCAGCCTTGCGCCAGGAGAGCCGCTTAATTTCGTGCCTCCCTTCATTGATGAGCTGGCGATGCATAACCGGATAGCGGAGTGCCGCCAAGATTTTATTCGCCATCTCATCGACATCCCAAAAATCAACCTTGAGGACATGGGTAATTACCTCCGCCACCCCAGACTGCTTTGAGATGAGCGCAGGCGTTCCGTGTCGCATCGCCTCCAGTGGCACTAAGCCAAATGGCTCAGAGACCGAGGGCATGACGACTAAGTCCACACTTTGGTACATCTGGTCACGCTCCTCGTACCACAAGCCCCCGGCGAAGCGGACGTGCTGTGAGAGACCAAGGGCCCCAACCTGGTGCATAATCTGCGCCTCCATGTCACCCTTGCCCGAAATCACGAAGATGACGTTCGGGTCGTAATCGATCACTTTTCGCGCCGCAGCCACAAAGTAGTCGACACCTTTCTGTACCGTGATACGACCGTGATAGAGGACAATCTTCTTTCCCTGCGACTTCAGTTCCTGGAGGGTCGGCTCATAGCGAACTGGCTCATCTACATCCATACCGTTATGGACAACGGATACCTTCGCGGGATCAGCCCCATACTTCTCAATCACTAACCGGCGGGTAAACTCACTCACTGTCACAATCGAATCAGCCAGAGTGTAGGCATCACGCTCTATAGCGTAGATATCAGGATCTACGTTGTTACCAGCCGCCTGATCAAACGCCGTAGCATGCACGTGTACAATTAACGGTTTTCCAGAAACTCGCTTGGCTACGATACCGGCCAAGTATGAGGTCCAGTCATGGGCGTGGATTAAATCAAACTCTTCTCGCTTTGCAATCACTCCCGCTTCTTTGGCAAACGCCTGCACTGCTTCAATGAGGCGGTGCGAGTAGGTTATCACTGTCCCGTCTTGCCGAACGATTGAAAAGAAAGTCTGCGCACTGTTGTATGGACCAATTGCGTATGAACCGGAAACCTCGTGCCCCAGTGACTCAGCGATATTGGCGAAAATAAAACGACCGTTTCCATGAACGGGCTGCTTCTTCGGGAGCACAAACAGTACCTCTACCCCCGACTCGGTAAGCTCACGCATAAGCCCTTGGCATGCCATACCAAGTCCACCGGTTGTTTGCGGGGGGAAGTCCCAACCAAAAGTGAGTACTTTCATGAGTAAAACTGGTACTGATGCATTATATGTATTGAAAAACCGCGAAAATGCAGCAGCTCCCCCGTATGATACCACACACCTAAAGCATCTATAGAAATAGCCATGTGTATTGACTAAAACAGGCTAATACGATAGTATTTCGCCACTATGTCACAAGATCGACTCATTAAATTGGTTAC
>CAYRMU010000047.1:0-5957 GCA_964425655.1 uncultured Candidatus Saccharibacteria bacterium
TACGAAATCTTCGGTTTCGTGTGGGATGACACTGACGAAGACGATGAGCGTGAAGAGGGTGAAGATAACCTTGAAGGCTGGACCGTTCGTGCTGTTAATACTGAGACAGATGAAGTTCGTGAAACTACAACCGACGAAAATGGTCGCTACGAATTCAATGTACCAGCAGGCACTTGGAAGATTTCAGAAGAAACTGAAGCTGGCTGGGTGCTTCTTTCAGAAGCTGATGGTGACGGGACATATACCGTAACGGTACCAGCACCGCTCGTGACGATGGAAGAAGACGAAAGTGTCCTTGCAGCGGTTATGGGCTACATTGTGCCAACCGCACATGCAGTAGCATTTGATCCTGCGCCGGTATCATATGGTGCATTCAACTTTGGTAACGACTATGAAGGACGTAGTAGTGGCGGACGCAGTGGTTCACGTCGCACCGGCGGTACTGTAGCAGGCGACTCGACGTCACTTCCTGAAGGTACTGTCCTCGGCGAGGCTACAAGTACAATGCCAGTTGGTGCACCAAACACTGGTGCTGGTGGTGCTTCTCATGGTGCACCTGTAGTACCGACATTGTCCGCTATTCTCTCAGCTGGTCCTGCAGTACGAAAGTCAAAGTAATTAGGCTACCCTGAATGCTCAGTCTGTTACGAGTACTCGAAAAAATTCAACAACAACGTCATTACGTACGCGTAATGACGTTTGTTGTTGTAGGCAGTTTGACTTGTGTAATTGCGTGGTTTGCGGTGATCTCGACAGAAGTTGGTGCACCCGGGGAATCATCTGAAGTTGCGACTTCGAGTTTTGCCCGCTCAGCACCAAATCGACTTGTCATTCCAAGACTTAACCTCGACACTGGTTTTGTTGCTCCACTCGGCCTCAATGCTGATCGGACAATCGCGGTACCCGACGACTATAATGCAGTTGGTTGGTATAGTGGCGGGGCAACCCCCGGAGAAGTTGGGCCCGCAGTTATTCTTGGGCACGTTGACTCTACTGAAGGGCCGGCAGTATTTTATTCACTCGGTCAGCTGAAGGTTGGTGATGAGATTATGGTGTCGCGTGAAGATGGTACAACAGCAACCTTCCTTGTGGAGCAACTCGAACGTCACCCACAAAGTGAATTTCCTACCGTGTCAGTGTATGGACCTACAGATTACCCAGCGCTCCGGCTTGTTACCTGCTCAGGAACATTTGATAAAGGATCACAACGCTACTCACACAATCTTGTGGTCTATGCGCGGCTGATGAAGTAGATATCGTACGCTAATAGCTTGAGGGTTAGTATCGAGTACGTACTCTTTCCTTAGTTAGGGAATTACAAATATTAAGGAAAGTACTTGCGTTCAAATAAAATGTGTAGTATAAAGCAGCCGATTACGCAGTTCCCTAAACCAACGTTTGTTCAACAGGAGAGTATCATGACTCAGAAAGATGACATCTTTGAAAACTATGAGGCGGATATGCGAGCAGCAGACCTTGCTCGTTCTCTGGAACGGGAAGCTGAGAAGCGTGCTGCAGGTGACCCGACGAGGCTGGCACTCGATGCTCGACTCGATGAAATGGCTCGTGAATGGGCTATTGCCGAAGGCTTAGCTGATTTACCGCCCCTTGAAGATCGTGTTGGTTGCAACTTGAGTATTGCTGCCGAGTGAATCTATCAAAACCCAACATTTTGTTGGGTTTTCTTCTTATCGCGTATTCGGGTAGGGTCAGAGTTAATTGACTTTTTAGATATTCTATGATATAAAGTCAAATTATGTTAGAAAAAGCAATGTCGTCCGGCATATATATAGTGATTTGTATTCTTACACTTGCTGCGGCATTTTTCCTTGTCGATTATTTTGATGCACTTGCGTACGATGTCGTCACTATTTTTATAGCACTTATTGTGCTTTCCAATTGTCTTGCTAAGTTGTATTCGCAGTATATTTTGCGTCAGGATGTATGAAGCCATTAATTTCCAAAAAAATAATTGTATATGGAGCGCTTTACGTGGTACTTTTTTTGATTATAGCGTCAGTTTTTTTGGTTACACCGACAGAAACTGAGTCGTTCAGCACTCTGCGATACGTCATTATTTTCTTCGCATCTATTTTGCTAACTAAGTATTTTATCTACATGGTCCTAAGTCCATGGAACGAGGTAATTAATACTCACCAGCAGGTTGTTGCTAGCAAGCGACTTTATAAGCATGTACCGTATCGTCCTAAGGTTAGTGTGATTGTTCCTGCATGGAACGAGCAAAATGGCATTATCACAACAGTTGAAGCGTTGCTTCTAAGTACATATAAAAATCTGGAGATTATCGTCGTGGACAATGCGTCAACCGACAATACAGCCCGAAATGTGTTGGCGCTTATACAGTCACGCACAAATCGGCATCGAGCAAAGCGCAATAAATCTCGAATTGTGGTGAAGTATGCCTACGAATCGAAGCAGGGTAAGGGTCATGCGCTTAACCATGGCCTCAGTATTGCAAAAGGTGAAATTATACTTTCTATCGATGCAGATTGTTATGTGCCGCCACAAACCGTTAGTAATTTTGTAAAATACTTTGAGGATCCAAACGTTATGGCTGCAGTAGGGAATGTTCGAATTGGTAATACCGATACCATCTTAGGTGTTGTTCAGTATCTTGAATTCCTCTTCTCATTCTACTTTAAAAAGGCTGAATCGTTAGTAAATACCATCTATATCATAGGCGGCGCAGCCGGGGCGTTCCGGCGAGAAGTGTTCGAAAAGGTCGGATCATATAGTGCAACCAATATTACAGAAGATATTGAGCTATCAGTGCGTATTCAGTCTCATGGCATGAAGATTGTCTATGCACCGGATGCGCTGGTGTATACCGAGGGCGCAGTAACACTTGCAGGTCTCATGAAGCAACGTTTGCGATGGAAGCGTGGACGATTCGAAACGTTTATGGAGCATCGCTACCTATTTTTTAGTATGCAAAGACGTCACAACACCTTACTTACTTGGTTCATTCTTCCACTAGCAATCATTGGTGAAATTCAGCTATCCCTCGAAATACTTTTCTTAACCTTCTTGTATATCTTCTCGTTTATGACGGGAGACTTTACCTCGTTTATTTCAGGTATTGTGGTGGTTGGGGCAATGTTTATTGTGCAAGTAGCATTTGATAAGCACCGAGATGCGACATGGCAGTTCTTGTTGTTGGCACCTATAGGCTGGCTACTCTTTTACGTAAGTACCTATGTGGAGACCAATGCGCTTTTCAAGGCAGCTTGGGGCTATGTGCGCAAAAAGGAGTTAACGTGGCAGAAATGGGACCGACAAGGTGTGTTTTTGAAACCAAAGAGCTAAAGATAGGGTATGATAGTGCACGTGAATACAAAAAAAATATACGTTGCAGTTTTATTAGTCGTTCTTGTAGTTGCGGCTGTCGGTAGTGCACTTATTCTGACGCAGTCGAAGATTGCTATAGTTTCAACACGTGACGAGGTGAAAGATGCTTCCAGTATAGAAAAAATGGTAATAGATTCTGATAACGAAGCGGCAGTTCGCCGAACTAAAAGTGAGCCTGTTACGAGTGTTGCAACTGAGGCAACCAACTCGTACGCTACACTTGCTACACCAGCTCAAGTTAGTGCATTAAAGACAATGGCGTGGATTTATCCAGGTAATCCTGCCTGTGCAGCATTTAGTGAGTACGCCGATGGAAGAAAAATCGATGTTTTAAAAGCAGAGTTCTTTACCATCAGTGGTGGGTACCTTACGCTTCTTGATACCTCGAACACTCGCTGTAATGGATATTCTCAGCAAAATGTTGCCCGTTTGAAGCAGTACTCTACAGAACAATTCGTAACTATCTCCTCAGCAAGCGTCAATGATATGGAGAGTTTTTTTGCAAACACTCTAAATCCTACGAGTGAAGAAGTTACAACGTTGGTTACGTTTGTGGTGAGTAATGATTTGACTGGCATCGAACTAGACTTTGAAGATTTCAGCAGCTGGTCACCTGATGCATATGCCGACTACAAGACATTTGTATCCATTCTGGGGACAGCCTTGCATGCTAAAGGCAAAAAGCTAATGATTGATGGGCCTGCAATATCTAATGCAAGTGAAGAGAATTGGTTTTTGTGGCGTTATACTGATTTTGTCACATTGCCAGTAGATCATATCGTTGTAATGGCGTATGACTACCAGTATGACTATGGAGCCGGCGCTCCTGTTGCTCCATTTGAGTGGCTTAAAAACGTTGTTACCTGGACTTCATCTCAGTTTCCTAAAGAAAAACTAACGATTGGATTACCGTCATATGGGTACCAGGGTCCAAAAGGTTCCTACCGCATCACCATTTTGACGTATGATCAAATTAAACTTAAAAAAGGCTTCGGAACGGCAACACGTGACCCACTTTCGGGTGAGATGACATGGCGTAACGGAAATACAGTCTTTTTCTATCAAGACAGTCAGAGTCTAGAACAAAAGCGTGATCTTGTTGCCAGTCTAGGAGTAACATCAATATCGGTGTGGCACTTAGGAGGAAATCAATGGTTTAGGTAAAATATTACTGTAATTGCTGATGAGCTAAATATAAAACGACCGAGAAACTATGTTTCTCGGTCGTTTTCGTTTCTACATCGGCATTCAACCACACTACTGAAGCAAAACAACCACCAATTTTGTAACGCTTTCCGGTATCACCGGCATATACAAGTAGAACATGTCTCTCTTGAGAGAGGATTAAATAGGGTATGTGTTCATACTTACTCAATCATATAACTTTTTGCCTTATGACTCTTACTCAAAACACAATAAGCAAAGCCGTTGTCGCATCGTTACTCGCGCTCGCCGTCTTTGCTGGAGTGACGGTGCAAGCTGCCACACCCGACTTCGACACCACGGGTACCTACGAGGTAAAAATGACGTATCTCGGCAATGACTATGGCCATGATGTGACACTTACCCAAGCCAACGACGGAACACTCACCGGCAACGGCGGTAGTCCGGTTGGGGCTAATGTCTACACCTGGGTAATTACCTCAGGCACGGTATCTGGCAATACGATTGCCTTCTCAGCCGACTACACAGCTACCGCTGATGCGGTAACACCGCTAACAGTCATGCAGGTGAATGGTACTATTGCCCTTGATGGCTCTATGTCAGGCGTTTGGTCTGATAATTACCAAGGCGGTGCTCGGTCTGGTACCTTTGAAACCGTTGTCGGTGTAGCTGAGCCAATTATGGCGACGCTCGCCGCTGAAGATTTCGGTGTTGTCTCATACGACACTGGACTTGGCATACTGAAGGGGTACACAGCTGGCTTCGGCTTGACTGATGCCACCTTTGAAAACGCGCAATCAGTGGTGATTAAGCTCTACTCTGGAGCAACGTTGCTCCAAACCAATACCGCAACCGCACAAGTGGGAATCGATATTGTCGGTACCCAAATCTCAACACCATTTGACGTCTCTGGTACGTTTAACTACGCTACAGACGGCTACTGGGTAAATGTGCGTGCGGCAGAGTATGGTCAAACCATGCCAGCAACAAAGGTTGTTGCAACCGTGACCCTCGAAGATGGTCAGGTGGTAACTGCCGAAAACACTATGTTGGTAGGTGATCCAACCACTATCTACCCTGATGTGGTCGAGCCTCCAGTCGTGACAACACCAACTGAAAAGAGTCAGTGCAAGAACGGTGGCTGGAAGACCTTCACTGATCCTTCATTCAAGAATCAGGGAAAGTGTGTAAGCTACGTTGAGCACCTCGACAAGCACCATGACGATGATGAGGATGAAGATGATGACGATGAGGATGAAGATGATGACAAAAAGGATAAAAAGGAAAAGCGTTACGAAAAGAACCATCGCGGTTCTAAGTCAGGCCGCTAAATAGACACAAAAACCGCCTGCGGGCGGTTTTTGTGTATCCAAAATGAGTGGTGGTATACTTATACCTATGAAAGCCTGGTTTAAGAAGTTATT
>CAYRMU010000048.1:0-5253 GCA_964425655.1 uncultured Candidatus Saccharibacteria bacterium
AGCCTGACTTCTTGATGAATTTAAACTTCTCACCAAGTGCGAGCATTTCACCTTCAGTACTAATACCTTCACCGTAAATCAAGTCAAATTCAGTTGAGCGGAAAGGTGCAGCCACTTTGTTCTTCACTACCTTCACGCGGTGCCGACCACCAACTACTTCTTCGCCCTTCTTAATCTGCGCAATGCGGCGAATATCGAGGCGCACTGAGGTGTAGAACTTCAATGCCTTACCGCCCGGGGTAGTCTCTGGGTTACCAAACATCACACCCACCTGCATACGAATCTGGTTGATGAAGATAACCACTGTCTTACTCTTGGCGACGATGCCCGTGAGCTTGCGGAGCGCCTGACTCATGAGGCGAGCCTGCTTACCGACGTGGTGCGCACCCATTTCTCCTTCGATTTCATCTTTCGGGGTGAGGGCAGCTACCGAGTCAATCACAATCACATCAATCTTGCCTGAGCGAACGAGTGATTCCACGATTTCGAGCGCCTGTTCACCGGTGTCTGGCTGTGAGATGAGGAGCTCATCGAGCTTTACACCGAGGTTGCGCGCGTACTCAGGGTCCATTGCGTGCTCTGCATCGATAAAGGCGCAGATACCGTGCTCTTTTTGTGCTTCAGCAATCGCATGGAGCGAGAGCGTCGTCTTACCAGAAGATTCAGGACCAAAGATTTCAATAATGCGGCCGCGGGGAAGACCACCGATACCGAGTGCGTCATCGAGACCAATCGAACCAGTTGAAATTGAATCAATGTCTACTTTCTTGCTATCTGAAAGCATCATAATTGCCTCATCACCAAACTTGGTTTTAAGGCTGCGCAGGGTTTCAGCAATATCAGCCATTCCGTGCTTTTCTGACGTGTTGCGTGCCTCTACTTTATCTTTCGGTGCTTTCTTTGCTTTTTTTACAACCATACAAATTATTACAATTACTTATTCACGCGCGAGGGCGGGGGTGTAGACGAAGGTTTTGGTAACCTCCTCGGACCTCCCGTATCGATCGTGGGCTTCTAAGGTAGCTATAGTATACCCGTTCTCGAGGACGAGCGCTTCTTTAAAGTTTCCTTCCGTGTCGGTATAAATCTCCCGGCCATTGAGGGTAAGGCGGACAATGTTCGCCGTACTACCCTCAAGGACCACCACGCGTTCCTGCTGGACACTTGCCATCGAGTTACTGAAGTCTATCTGCGGCCCAGCCAAAATAAAGCGGGCCTGGAAGATAGAGTAGGCGAGCAGCAGTAAGCCTACGAGCACCAAAAAGGCGTAGTAGAGGCTCGTGCGGAAATCAAATCGGGTAAAGAGGGGTGCCATAGGGAATTAACTGAGGTTTTCTTCGTCGTCTTCGCCATCGTCATTCGCACCAGCTTTGCCACCAACCAAAATAGCGCGCGGCTTAGCGCCATCGGCTGGGCCAATCACCCCTTGGTCTTCAAGCAGGTCAATGAGGCGGGCAGCGCGGGAGTAGCCGATACGGAGTCGTCGCTGGAGGAATGAAGTAGACGCTTTGCCGTTATCAATCACCATTTGCTTAGCTTCTGCGTAGAGTTCGTCGCCTTCATCCGAGTCATCGAGGTCGCTGCCGTAGATAGAGCCTTCACTACCACCCTCAGCCTTTCCTTCAAAGTCGACAGAATCCAGTGCGTACGACTGCTTTTTAAGGAATTCCACCACCCGCTTTAGTTCATCTTCTGAGATATAGGCTGAGAGGAGGCGAATTGGCTTAGAGAGCTCGCCTGAAAGGAAGAGCATGTCTCCTTGCCCGAGCAGTTTTTCGGCACCAACTTGGTCCAAAATGGTCCGTGAGTCGATTTGTGAGGCCACCTGCATCGCCAATCGAGTCGGGATATTGGCCTTGATAGTACCGGTGATGACGTTCACCGACGGACGCTGCGTCGCTAAGAGGAGGTGAATCCCCACGGCGCGACTCATCTGTGCCAAGCGCACAATTGCTGCTTCAAGCTCGCGTGGGTAGGCATGCATAAGGTCGGCCAGCTCGTCCATGACAATTACAATGTACGGAAGGGCTTCCGGGAGCTTGGTTGCTTCGTCGTCTTCGGCTGCGTCCTCAGCGTCTTCCTTGGTACTATCGATTATCTTGAGCTCCTTTTCATAGGTATCCTTGGCAGGCTTGTAGATGTTCTTGTGGTACGAGGCAATGTTCTGCACTTTTTTTGACTGAAGAATGTCGTACCGACGTTCCATTTCCTTCACCGCCCACTTCAGTGCCAGGAGGGCTTTTTTGGCATCAGTAATTACCGGACTCATGAGGTGTGGGATACCGTCGTAGAGGGTGAGTTCCACTCGCTTCGGGTCCACCATGATAAAGCGGAGCTGTTCAGGGGAGTTGCGGTAGAGGAGTGACACAATCAAGTTGTGGATCATGACCGACTTACCTGAGCCGGTCGTACCGGCAATCAGTCCGTGTGGCATACGCGCCACGTTCGCAAAGTGGGCCTTGCCGGTGATGTCTTTTCCGAGTGCGACCATGAGCGGGTTCGGTGAGTCGGTAAATTCAGGGCTGGACATAAGTGACGCCAAGCCGATGACCGCCTTCTCGATGTTTGGTACCTCAATACCGACGAGTGACTTGCCCGGGATAGGTGCCTCAATACGAATCGTACCCGCGGCGAGGCCGAGCTCGAGCTCACGCTGCAAACCAACGATGCGCGCGATTTTCACTCCCTGGGCGGGTTTCAAAGCATAGCGGGTGATAGCCGGACCGACTTCCACCTGATCCATTTCTACCTCAATCCCGAAGTTGCGCAGGGTCTGCTTAATTGTGTTCGCACGCGATTTAACATCTCCGGTATTGGCCTTACCCTTGCCCTTACTCAAGAGTGAGAGTGGGGGAGGAGCGTACGGACCTTCAAAGCTTGAGACGGCAAAGTCAGTCACCGGCTTGGCGAGGCCGAGTCGCTCAGTCACCTTGAGACCTTTCTTTTTTGGCGCCTCTTCCACCTCTTCTTCTGTCGCTTCCTGAGGCTCCTCATCGAGCTCCTCCTCTTCTTCCTCTTCAGCCTTAGCTGCTGCGGCACCAATCTTCTCGATGTCATCCCCAGCTGGTACCGGCTCTTTCTTCTTAAAGAGGTGTGCGAGTGAGAGGTGCGTATTGAAGGTGAGGAACACGCCAATGATAGCGACCATAGAGAGCACGATAGCGGTCGCGAGTGTACCCATCAGGTATGAAACAGGGAAGGCGAGGGCGGCCCCAGCTATCCCACCAAAGCCCTTTTCGTAGAGACTCATGAAGCCAAGGAGTGCAAAGAAAAAGAGGGCGATACCGATTATCTTTGAGGTACTGACCTCCTCGTTGTCTTTTGGGTTCAAGAAGGCGTACACGTAGAGAAGGCAGGCGAGTGGGGCAAGGTACGCGCCACCACCGAAAAGAAACTCGAGCGCGATGTACACCCAGTCGCCCACCATTCCAGCCGCCCCAAAGAGTGAGAGTGAAAGCAAGATAGCCACAAACAGCAAAAAGACCGCTCCAATCGCCTGCTTGGTCTGGGGACTCAAGTCGTCGAAAAGGGGCTTTCGTTCTGGTTTAGCAGCAGGCTTCTTACTCTTCTTCATAGGCAATACAGGGTCAGTAATCGTGGCAAATAATGCCCGTATTCTAACACGAGAAATAACAATTTCGTGGCCAAGCTAAGCCTTCATTCTGTATAAGCGACAGTTGCAAAAGTCCCATAAGGGTATATAGTACATAGAGGTTTGTCCGAGACGATTAATGACTTTTATAAGAGACACAGCATATGCCGCCAAAGGACACGTTTATAAACGACAACAACTTCCAGAAGTTTCTCCACAACGATAGCTACTATCAGCATATTTTTAAAAAGACAGAGAAAATCATCTCGGTAGTCTTTTATATCCTTAACAACATTGAGGTCGAAAAGCGGTCAGAGACACACACGAGCAACCTCGCCTCAAAGGCACACTTCGCGCACGAGAACGCTTTGCGCACGCTCGAGGTAAAGCCAGCCAACTCGCGTGAAGTGCTCGAGCAGTTTGCGCAGTCACTCATCGGGCTTGAAAGTACCCTTCGCGTCGTCGCTGCAGCTGGTGTCATTACCGACGAGGTGCTACGGGTGGTGACCGGAGAGATAGGAAACGTCCTCCGCGGACTCGCCGAATACATCAATCCCAACACAGCCTTTCCGAGTAATTTCTTTGGGGGCAGCAGTGAGGCGAGTACAGCTCGTCGGAGTAGTGGTAGTGGTGAGACCAAGCGCAGTCTCGGTAGTCAAAAGCCGGCGACCGAAGCTGGAGTGCCAGCCTCAGTGACTCCCGTCGGTAACGACCGTCGTGTCCGGATCACGACAATCCTTGGCGCTAAAGGTGAAGCGACTATCAAAGACATTTCAGAAATCATAAACGACGTTAGTGAAAAGACAATCCAGCGTGAGCTCAACGCCATGATTGATGAAAATGTCGTAAAGCGACAAGGGGAACGTCGGTGGTCAAAATACTCCCTTACCTAAAACCTTTTGCGTCGAGCAAGCTGCATGTAGTGTCGCATAGACTGCACCATTATAAAGACAGGTACTAGAGACATCTGCCCATGTCTCCGAAGTGCGTCTTATAAGGCGCAGCGGCCACTTATTTGCGGTAGTACGGGTGCCTACTACCGTGCCGCACACCGGTGTTGCAGCTCGCTTCACTTCGTGTCCTAATGCGTTTTTGCTCAGATTCGCTGCGTAAGAATGAATGAGGTTATACGTCATATTAGGGAGAGCACCAGCCACTGTTTTCATTGACTATTGTCGTGAAAACCGTATGCTTGTTGCTATTCTCACTTGGTACTGTCTCTCTGCTATCCACAAAACTGGAGCGCAGCGAGTGATAAACACGGTATACTAGTGGGGTGTCCAAGGCACGCTTTTTTTGAAGCGAGCCACGAGGACTCTGTTTTTTGACATTAGTGAAGTGAATTGGTTCTTGCCTCATACATGAGCAAGTACGTTTTGTCGTTACGCCTTGTAACTATTAAACAATGCAACTGTGCAACCATTAAACTTCCACATATCAAAACAACCGCGCTGACACAGCGCGTTATAAAACGTGCATACCTATATATAGCTTCCTTGTTCTCCCACGGTTGCTAGCGTCCTCCTATATATAGATTGATCCCGCAGCTACCCTTCTGCGCTAACGCGTGGAAGGTTAGTGATGTTCGGTAAAGGGTAGGAATACTCTTTGCGAATATGAATTAATTCATATTTATAAGATTCATTAATTAAGTAATTGCT
>CAYRMU010000049.1:0-3464 GCA_964425655.1 uncultured Candidatus Saccharibacteria bacterium
TGTACGTCTGGTTTGATGCGCTCACGAACTACATCTCAACCCTTGGCTGGCCAGAAGCGGGAGGTGATTTTGAGAAGTTTTGGCTTCAGGGTGACACCATGCAAATGGCCGGAAAAGATCAGGTACGTTTTCAGTCAATTATCTTCCAAGCGATGCTTATGTCGGCCGATGTACCAACCACTGACACCATCGTCTATCACGGCTTTATTAATAGTGGGGGACAAAAGATGAGTAAGAGTCTCGGTAACACCATCGACCCGTACGACTTAGTGGCGCGCTACGGCACCGACGCCACCCGCTACATTTTCCTGCGCCACGTACACCCGACCGAAGACTCCGACCTCACGTGGGAAAAAATGGATGAGTACTACACTGCGAACCTCGTCAATGGTCTCGGTAACTTAACCGCGCGTATCATGAAAATGTGTGAGGCTCACTTGGAGCCGGAGGATTACCCGCTCCTCGATCCAACCACCCTTGATGCGCCTGACATGCTCAACTTCCAAGCTGCGATGGATCACATCTGGGGACTTATCCAACACTGTGACGAAGTGATTGCCGAAACAGAGCCGTTCAAGCTCATTAAGACCGAGCCTGAGCAGGCAAAGGCAATTTTGAGCAACCTCCGCGCTGACTTGCTCCATATCGGCCGTCTCTTGCTGCCGTGTATGCCTGAGACGAGTGCCATCATCCGCGCCGCTGTCCGCGCCAACAAAAAACCGGACAACCTCTTCGCCCGTTTAGAAGCGTAATCGTCGCTATCATATATGGTAGTGAGCGTACAATAAAAGCCATATCTTGTATGAAACAACTCATCATTTTGCCGGGGAACAGCGTGAAGAACCGCACGTGGGGAGAAGTGATGCGTGACCACTATGGACCGATGTTTGACGTCGTTCACCTCCATGAGTACGAGCATTGGGAAAGTGGGGCGCCAGTCATCGATTTTGATGTTGAGCTCGTGAAGCTTCGTGAGCGTACCGCGCCACTCTTTACGGAGTCTGAAACGATTGTTATGGCCAAAAGTGCCGGGGCACTCCTCGCCTTTGTGGCGATTGCTGAAGGGATACTTTCGCCAACGAAGTGCGCCTTCTTTGGAATCCCGTTTGATTTAGCGGCTGAAGGCATCTTTAAAGATGACTGGTCAGCGGTCGAAAACTTTACAGTGCCGGCGCTGGCGTTCCATAACGAGCAAGATCCAACTGCTGATTACCGCTATACCATGGCTGTCTTGGCCCAGCACGCGCCGCAGGTGCAGCTCATAACCACCCCCGAAGACGACCACTGGTACGGCAATACCGACCTCTACGACACCTACCTCACCAACTTTGTAGCATAGAAAAAGCGCGCGAGCAGAAGAGCTCGCGCGCGTTGTTTACAGCCAACTCGCCAGGAATTGCACCAGAAGTACGACTGTCCCACCGACAAGCATACCCCGTATAAACCCTACGTGACGAATAGTCACCAACTGTGGTCGACACAAAAGATCGTGATCGTTCATGGTGAACCTCATCGTGAAGAAGTTCCTCCCGCCGCTATAGTGCGGTATAGGCCAGGTCTCGTCAACTTCAGGTGCATGAGCTTTGTGCACCTACTACATCGAGCAGGAGTACCATGCAAACAAAACCTTTCATTCGAATGAAAGGTTTTAGCCGCCCAGTCCACGATAGCGTTCGAGGCCGTTTCGGTGGGGCATCAAGCCACCGAGGTGGAGAATAGAATCAATTGTTTTGAGAATGGCAGTATAGTCCAGTTTGGAGTAGTTTAGTTTCGTAAGTATCGTAAGGTATGCACCGCTATCAAAGGCATCTTTTATAATCTTTGCAGTAGCTGGACTTATTTTAAGTACTGAAGATATCTTATATAAACTGTAGCCCTCGTTTAATAAAATTATTGTCGCGAGGCGCTTTGAAACCATAATACGCTCCTCGTGCCCAAGCAATTCCCGAATGACAGCCCCACCTTTTTGAGTTTGTTTTGGGTCGATGAGCTTTTCCAGCTGGTGAAATAAAAGGTCAAATTGTTTGTCAGTCAAATGATTTTTATTGAGACGAACCATAGGTGCATTGTACAAAACCTTTCATTCGAATGAAAGGTTTTGGGTGTGGTACTATTGTCAAAAATAGCAACGAATAAATAATTACTAATTTATTTATGACATTCAACTATATCGACACCCACGCGCACCTTAATTTGGCCCAGTTTGCTGACGACAAGGAAGCGGTTATCGCGCGGATGAACGAACTTGGTGTGGCCGCAATCAATGTTGGTACACGAAAAGATACGAGTGAAGGGGCGGTTGCCTTAGCAAGCGCGCACCAAAATCTCTACGCCATCATTGGGGTGCATCCACTCAATGTAGTGACCGCTGATCCTGATGATCATGGTGCGGTAGTTGAGCCGAGCTTTGACTATGAATGGTACAAGGCGCTCGGGAGTCACGAGAGAGTCGTAGGTATCGGTGAGTGTGGCTTTGACTACTTTCACAATAGCGATGCAACCTACGAAGTGCAGCGCGAAGTTTTCTTGGCCCAAATAGCCCTTGCGAATGAACTTGGGAAGCCGCTCATGCTGCACCTCCGGAACAGCAAAGACGGGCAGGGGCGAAATGCGTACGATGATGCGCTCGATATACTAAAGACCGAGGCAAAGGTGCCGGGTAACGCCCACTTTTTCGCGGGTACGTATGAGCAAGCAGCAGCGTTTATAGAACTTGGCTATACCGTTTCTTTTACCGGCGTGATTACCTTCGCCAAAATGTATGAGGATATGGTCCGTGACCTACCGCTTTCAATGATGCATGGCGAGACTGATTGTCCGTACGTGGCGCCGGTCCCATACCGTGGGCAACGTTGTGAACCGTCTATGGTAATCGAGGTGTATAAGAAAATTGCCCAATTGAAAGGCGTAGATGAAGAGGTTGTGCGGGAGCAGTTGCTCACGAATGCGCAAAAATTATACCGCCTCTAGATGAGAATGAGCCAGACAAAATGTGTCTGGCTCAGGTAAGCGAGTGGCGCCACCGGTAGGTGAAGTCGTGGTGGCGGAAGGCAAGTTCGCGGTAGCGACGAGCTTGGCCGTTGAGTTGCTTGGCGTACACCCGCAAGCACTGTTGCTTGAGTGACCAGAGTTCTTCGCGACTCAAGTTGTGCCAGCGAGCACGGAGCGTTTCGTCGCGCTTGAACCACTTCAGCATAAGGTTTACGAAGGTCATGGCATCAATTTCGCCCCGCAGGCCATTACACTGGCTGCAGGCCATGACAAGGTTCTGTGGCGTAGTCGGACCACCGTATACGCGAGCCCCGAGGTGGTCTTTCGTAGGAGCATTACGCGGCAGGGGGATGCCGGAAGCGTGTGGGTGGCGCACCATAACATGTTCGCAATAAAAACATCGGTGGTCCTGTGTAACGAGGAGTCGCAAGATGTACGACATAGGGCTACTCCGTTTCAAAGGTCTCTCGCTT
>CAYRMU010000049.1:3564-5208 GCA_964425655.1 uncultured Candidatus Saccharibacteria bacterium
TAGTCAAAAATCTTTACGAGGTAGGTATCAATTGTTCGTTGATCGACATCGTAGAAATGGAGATCGTTTTCATGGAGGTACTCGGCCAAGTCTTCGCCGACAAACCGCCAGTGCCACGGCTCAAAAATGTAGTAGGTGTTATTCTCAGGATACGAGAGCGTAAAGCCGTGCTTGTAGGCGTTCTTGAGGAGCCAGGCGTAGGCCTCGGTCGCTTTAAAGGCATTGTATGGGCCCGCAGTCACCGGGTCACTGAGGTCGAGGGTGGTACCGAGCTGGTGCTCTGAGTAACCTTGATCGGCTGAGAAAGCGTTGGCACCACTGCCGTAGGTTTGCGAGTAGGCACCCTTGAGGCCAGCTTGGGTGTCAAACGAGCGGTAGGCTGAAATTACTTTGAGTTCAATCCCGTCGCGCGCGGCGTCATTGAGCATGTTTTGCAGGAAGGGGAGGGCATCGGCATGAAATTGCTGCTCTTGGCGACCAGCCAACATATACTTCGCTGGTATGGTCTCCAAGCTCGACGGAACATAATTTTCATTGAGGAAGTAGACCTTCGAGTATTTCTGCAAGAGCTCCTCGTCTGTCTTTGCGAGTTTATCAAGTACGCCAACGGTTTTTCCAATATCGCGAATCTGGTCTTCAAATTCTTCATTGCGACCACGTTCTTCGTCGTACTCTTCCTGGAGCTTCTCGTACCGTTCGATGAGCTCATCACGTTCAAACGTGAGGCTGGCAATAGAAGTAGAAGCAACACCAAGTGCGTCATTGAGGCGACTGGTCTCGCTTGAGAGTGAGCCAGCGGTAGCGGAGGTGCTCGTAAGCTCGTTCGTCTTACGATTGAGCATAACTGCCAAAACACTGTTACCAATAAGCGAGATAAGGAGAAGGGCCGAGAGGGCAATATACCGACGTGACATGTCCTGTATTGTAGCACTTTTAGCCGTGTCCTGGCCGGGCACTGAGGATTGAAAGTGGGGTGAATATATGGTACGGTAGTGCCGTTATAAGCACCGTTTTAGGGTTTACGCCCTGAAACACACATAAAAATATATGACAGAAAACACAATGCCAGCAGCCGAGGCAACTCAGGGTGGTGATGACCTCATCAGCTACGAGTTCGCCTTCCACGTTCTTCCAACGGTTGCTGAAGGGGAAGTAAGTACTGTTGTCGCTGCTCTCAAGGCAGAAATTAGTAAGCTCGGAGGCACTATCTTCGACGAAGAGAGTCCAGAGCGCGTTGAGCTCGCCTACGAAGTGGTAAAGCACCTCGAAGGACGAAATCGCAAGTTTAAGAGTGCATACTTTGGTTGGGTTCGCTTCAAGGCTGAGCCAGCACAGGTAGCAACACTTCTTGAAGAGGTTGAGGTTATGCCGGAATTGCTCCGTCATTTGCTCATCAAGCTAAACCGTGAAGAAGAAGCGACACCGTTCCGCTTCCACGAAGCTATGGCAGCTGCCAACATGACCGTTACTACTTTTGATCTCGATGCCGATGTGGCTGAGGTGGAGGCAGAAGAAGTGGCTGATGACGCGGTTGTACTCGGTGACGAGGCAGAAGTCGTTGACGCAGTAGACAGCACGACTGAAGTCAAGTAACCTAGAGCCTATCTATTGGCAATAACGCAACACACCTATGTACCTTAACAA
>CAYRMU010000050.1:0-4821 GCA_964425655.1 uncultured Candidatus Saccharibacteria bacterium
AAAAAACCGGCGAGCTAGGCTCGCCGGTTTTTTAGTAAAGAAGTTAGTCCTTCTTCTCTTCGGTAACTTCAGGAGTTGCTTCTACTGCAGCAGGAGCTTCTTCTGGAGTAGCTGGAGCTTCCGGTGCAGCGGCAGCAGCCTCTGCTTCAGCGAGCGCAGCTGCCTTCTCTGCAGCCTCTGCTTCTGCCTTAGCAGTCGCTTCCGCAGCAGCGACTGCAGCGGCAGCTTCTGCTTCTGCAAGCTTTGTTGCCTCAGCAAGTGCAGCGGCTTCCGCAGCAGCAACACGCTGTGCCACCTCAGCTTCAGACTCAGTTGATGCACTCATGAGGTGCATACGGCGCATCTGACGCTTGATTTCACGAGCCACCTTCTCACGGATGAAGTAGAGCTTAGCGCGACGTACCTTAGCACGCTTCACGATCTCAATCTTATCAATGTTTGGTGAGTAAAGAGGGTAGATTTTTTCTACGCCAACACCACTAGCTACCTTGCGTACCGTGAAGGTAGCACCTGGTTCAGTACCGTGCTTACGAGCGAGCACCACACCTTCAAAAACCTGGATACGGGTCTTTCCCTTATCCTGAATTTTCTGGTGGACACGCACCGTATCGCCTGGCTTAATGCCGAGTTCACGACGGTCTGCCATATTTACTGGAGAAATGGCTACTCCCTGTGTGATTGTGTTCATATATAATTGATTACTATTAATGCAGAAAAGCCGCAATAAAACGTGCCCAAATCTACCACAGAGAGCTGTATTCTGCAATACGTGCCGACTCTACCCCGCCTCAGCAATTCGCTCAGCCGCAGCTTCTATCTCTCGCGGCACAGGTGCAATAAATCGTTCACGCGCCCCATCAGGAAGCGTCAGTTCGAGTACGTGAGCATGCAGCGCCATGCGGGTTAGCCCTAGGTTATGTGAAGTCTTTAGGAGTGACTCGGCGTAAAGCTGGTCACCAACAATTGGTCGGTCTATGGCACGCAAATGAACCCGAAGCTGGTGCGTGCGACCAGTTTTTGGACGGAGCTTTAGGTACGAAAAGTGCTCTTCATCAATCTGTGCCTGCCCAATAGATTCCCATTCAGTGACTGCGTCTCGTAAGGTGCCTCGAGCTCCTGGCATAGCTGACCGTTGGCGGTGATCTGAAGGACTGCGGCCAATTTTTTTATCGATAGTACCCCACCGTTCACGCATTGGCCCATACACAATCGCTCGGTATTCTTTCTTTGCTACGCGATCATGAAACTGTGCTTTGAGATGGGTAAAGGCGTCGGCAGTCTTGGCTAAAATGAGCACCCCTGACGTCTCGCGGTCGAGCCGATGCACGACGCCTGAGCGCAGAAGGGGCTTCCCGTCTTTCCCCTTACCTGGTTCACCGACACCGCGAGCAGTGGGCACGCGCTCCAAGAACCAGTCCACTACCGTCGGTTCTTTGGTTACACCATCTTCATGCACGATTAAACCGACTGGTTTATTAATTACCAAAACATCATCATTCTCAAAAATTATTTCAATTGGTTGATTACTCATGCTTTATAGAAAAATCGGTAAAAACCAATTTTGGTGTTCCCCACTCAATCGCCACTCCTTCGACGACCGCGCGGAGCGACCCTTCATGTAGGTATTCAACGTACTCCTTCAGTATGTCTGGCATACCCTGCGCGCACACTACAACGGTGCCGTCAGGCATATTCTTAATCCACCCGGTAATACCCAACGCATCAGCCGAGTCTTGGGCGTACGCACGGTACGCTACATCTTGGACTTTCCCGGTAATAACACACTGCATTTCAATCATAGTGCCAGTATATAGGGTATTGAGTTTTTTTCAAAAACGGGTAGTATGGTGCGTACCCATAGAAATATCCATGGGCGATTAGCTCAGTTGGTAGAGCAGCGCATTTACACTGCGAAGGTCGGGGGTTCGAATCCCTCATCGCCCACTAATCAGCCGGCCGGAAGACATATGTCTTCCGGCCGTTGCTGTTAGTTGGCGATGAGGGATTCGAAGGACGGAGGCGGGGACCCTTTGGGTCAAAAGCGAATACATGGAGCTTCGCAAGAGGTTGCCAGTTCTTTTGAAAAAAGAGCGACAACCTGTACAGCTCCTGTAAGGAGGGCGAGTCCGTGGTCGCGAGCAAAATTTTTGATTTTGACTCGTGACTCAATCTCTCATCGCCTATAAAAAACCGAACAAGTATCCCTTGTTCGGTTTAGTTTTACCCCAACCCCTCCGCACACCGCACCGCTGCTACCCACCCAGCTTCCGTCGGTTCAAATCGAGCAAATGGATGCACGTGACCCTTGTCATTGCAAAAATGTGGATCAAGGCTTTGTTGGGCCATTAGGTACCGTAAGTTAACCCCTTGGTATACCAACACCTTCCTCCCTTCATAATTTGTACAATCGGGGTAAACGAGCTCAGCGACGATATGTGCACCAACGACCTGCACTCGTCCAAAGACAAAGTTTTGCGGGTTCGGGTTCCCCGATTGTGACAAAGACGTAGCCTTTAGCATTGGTGTTGCTCTGGAGCTCTCGGCTCCGCCACAACTACTGAACGATGTCCCCTTTGATGATCGAGGTGAAGAAACGCTGCAACTCGTAACAGAACGTACGGGGTGCACACAAGCTGACCGAAACGGTTTAAAAACTCCCACGGCTTCCTCCATTGATTAATGAACCTCTACAGCAATACTAGCTAATTCTTCAATTTTGTATAAGTATGTATAATACTAATTATACAACTCCATGGAACAGCTACCCTACATCCTCACCAGTCTTGGCCTCTCACCAGCCGAACAACAGGTATACCGCTCACTCCTTGAAGGAGCTACGAGCGCACGCGATGTGCAAAGCAGTACCAATATGAAGCGACCGACAGTCTACTATGCACTCCAGCAGCTCGAACAATTAGGACTCGTAGCAAAACACGGAAGCAACAAAACCTGGCAATATAAACTTGAGTCCCCAGAAAAACTCAATATTCTTGTCACCCAAAAGCAGCAAGCCCTTACGACACTCGAGGCACGCACCACTGCGTTTGTTCAATCTTTTTCTCAATCACCGGCCGAGGCAGCCGTTACAGTGACGCACTTTGAAACACTGGCCTCAGTTACACAAGCAATACTATTTACTTTGTATTGTAAGGAAAAATGTATCCGATCAATTGTTCCTCGTGACAATTTTTTTGAGCGGGTTGGTACAGACTTTAAAAAAGATTATGTGACTGAGAAATCACGCCGCAACGTAAAGACTCGTGCAATTTGGGAAACAGTGCCTGAGCCAGCGATAATCAATACCTACTATACAGATATAGAGATGATCCCTATGCCAAAAAATATGTGTGGCAGTTTTAATACCACGCTCTTTATGTACGACTCAAAGGTACTCTACGTCTACCCTAGCCTCCAAAAACCTCACGCTATTCTAATCGATGCCCCAGAGCACGCAGCAATTACTAAAGCTATGTTTGAGACTATCTGGAAGAACGTTTAGGACCCTTCCCTTTTTCGCCAAACCCGCTACACTACTTCCCATTGCCTTGCCGCGGTGGCGAAATTGGTAGACGCGCTACGTTCAGGTCGTAGTGAGGGTAACCTCATGGAAGTTCAAGTCTTCTCCGCGGCACATAAGGAGTAAGTAATTGGTAGGTACAACAGTCCGGGGGACTGTTGTACGGCGCTTCAGGTGCGCATGCCGCAAGGTGTGGAGGTTCGAGTCCTCTCTCCGGCACACATAAAAATAGCCAGGCTGAACCTGGCTATTTTTATGTGTGCCGGAGAAGTAAAGCCTGGGAGGCTTTACGTGAGGACTCGAAGACCTTGACTACTATTTTGTGACATGAGGAAACACAATAGTGACAAGGTGTACAGATTCTGTAAGAATCGAGACTCTTCTCTCCCACACAGTATATTCATTAATCTCATACTTCCACTTATCCACCGAAAAAATGGCTCCAAGCTCCAGGCCCGGCGTATAGTTAGAAAAGTCCCGGAGAAACCGTAAGGAGATAATGATGGACTCCGTTGTTCCCAAGAAGAAAAAGCTGACTCGACCGCTGCAACAAGGCGACCAAAGCGAAGCACAATCCCAACAAGCGGGCGATCTCGCCAGTACATCACCGCAACCAGAACAGTCGTCTAGTCCTAGACCAAAACACATCATTAAGGACTGGGCCAGTATCTAAATCCCTTGCTCGAAACAGTACGTTTCGAGCATTTTTATATCCATTTCATTACCTCCAAAAATTTGCTAAGGTAAGGCGTGCGCAATGCACGACGCACACTGTCCCTGTAAGAGAAATCTTGCAGGGACTGCATTCGGAAGTAAAATGTAATTAAAATTCCATTTTATTCCTCACTTGTCCCTGTAGTTAAATGGATATAACTGCGGACTTCTAAGCCGTTATTCTAGGTTCGATTCCTAGCAGGGACACAAATTGCCAGCCAGATACGCGCATGCGTTCTGGCTGTTGCAATTTGAAGACGGGCTAGGAATCGAACGGCGGAGCCGGGGACCCCTTGGGGCCGGCGAGCCGTGTCCCGCGGCACCTGCTAGATTATGAGCAAAGCGAAATAATATAGCTTGGTGACCGTCAGGACGATTCCTAGCAGGGACACAAAATAATGAAACAACAAGCGAATACTTGGAGCTTTTGTTGAATATATTTTGTACCGGCTAGGAATCGAAGCCCAATTGAGCTAGATTGAAAGTGAAACGCATCAATCTAGCCAATTGGGGTACTGTTCATGTAATGAAAGATTTCCTAGCAGGGACACAAATTGCCAGCCAGATACGCGCATGCGTTCTGGCTGTTG
>CAYRMU010000051.1:0-4397 GCA_964425655.1 uncultured Candidatus Saccharibacteria bacterium
GGTGGTGATTGGTGATAATTGCCTCATCGGTAATAACACCATGATTCGTGGACCGTTGACCATTGGTAACGGTACGATCGTAGGGTTGGCGGCTGAAATCAAGAATGGCGTGATTGGTAGCAAGGTTGCTATTGGTCCCGGTTGCTATGTGGCCGACTCAGTTTTGGAGGATGGCGTCTATCTGGGTGCTGTGGTCCGGACGAGTAACCATCGGCTTGATGGGCGTATGGTGTCGGTTATTCACGAGGGTAAGTTGCATGACACCGGGATGGAAAAGCTTGGTTGTCATATCGGCGCTGGTGCTCACCTTGGCATCATGGTGATTATCCTCCCCGGGCGCGTTATTGCACCTGGGAGCCTCTTTGGTCCACGGATTACGATTGAAAAGAATCTGCCGGCTGGCCGGTATACCCTGAAGCAAGAGCTGCGCTGTGAGGCGCTTTCCGTAGAGACCACAGGAGGTCAGCATGTCTAAGTTTTGCGTTATCGTTCCAGCACGGAACGAAGCAGTGATGATTGCAAGAACGCTCAAAGGCCTCATGGCTGCAGGTGCGCTTGCAACGGACATCTACCTTATCGATGATTGCTCATCGGATGAGACGGGTGACATTGGAAGGGAACTCGGCGTCAACGTGTTGCGCAACGACCCCAACCTCGGTAAAGCTCTGGCAGTCCAACATGGAGTGCGTGAGTTTCACTTGAGTGAGCGGTACGAGTTCATCGCGTTGATGGATGCGGATACCCTCGTTGATGAGGCGTATTTTGAAGCCATGCTAAAGAGCTTTGATGATCCGGAGGTAGTTGTTGCTTGTGGGCGACCGATTTCGATCAAACACAACTGGCTGACTGCGTACCGGGCGCTCTGCTACGCCAACGGACACTACGTGTATCGAAAAGCGCAGGGCAAGATTGGCATGGTCTGTATTGCACCAGGTTGTGCAACGATGTACCGCTCAACCATTTTTGACCAGCTCGACTGGAACAATGATACGGTTGCCGAAGACATGCATGTCACCATTCAGGTGCACCATGAGCGTCTTGGGAAGGTGGCGTACGCCGTTGATGCAAAAGTGTACACCCAGACCCCGCGAGATTTGCGGGGGTACAACAAACAGATGTACCGGTGGTATACCGGGACATGGCAAGTGATTCGCAAGCAGCGTGTCTACTTTGGCAACAAGTTGGTTGACTGGGAGTGCAAGTTGCTGTGGACGGAAGGACTTATCACGGCAATCTTGCGGGTGGTGTTTCCACTGCTGGCCTTGTCTCTACCGCTCTTTGCTGAAAAATTGCGGTGGTTGGTCAGTTTTGGATTGGTGAGTGACGGTACGATTGATTACTACATTGCACTCGCCACTCCATGGTACTCGGGACTCTTGGTCTTCGCAGTGATGACGGTCAGCAGCTACCTTGTGTCGTTGCCGGCAACGTTCATTTTTGCGTTCTTGGAACGACGGTGGGATATCGTCAAGTACTCGCCAACGTACCCGATCATTCGCTACGTGGATGTGTACTTTTTCCTTAAAGGGTTCTGGCGGGCGATTGTCCAAAATCGGTCTATCGAGTGGTTTACACCCACACGCTACGCAGAGAAAGGTAAGTGACATGTGGAAGATGCTCCTCATACTCTGTGCCGTGCTGGCTTCGCCAGTTCGGGCAGAGACGCCAATGGCTATCGTCAGCTTTACGTTTGACGATGCGCCGAAATCGGTGATGTCTGTCGGCCTGCCGCTTATGCAGCAGGCCGGCTATCCAGCGACGGTCTATATTTCGACCCGAAATACGGCATACCCTGGATACATGAACTGGGAAGACGTGGCCGAAGTCGCGAAGCATGGCTGGGAAATTGGTGCGCATACCCATACGCACGCACGCCTCACTGAGTTGCGCGATGAAGAGATCGTGTTGGAGTTTGAAACTTCCGATACCGAGTTCTTGCAGCACGGCTACCGCCCAGCAGTCTTCGCAACCCCGTACGGATCGTACGATGATCGCGTCCTCTCGGTTGTAAAACGGTACTATACGTCGCATCGGGCCGCGTGGCCGGCTGGAGCGAATACGCTCCAGCCTGATCCCTACGCCGTTGCGTCGTATGAAATCAATCGCACCACCACAATCGAGGAGGTCACCCGCCTCCTTGAAAACTTGCAAAAAAATGGTGGTTGGGTAGTATTTCAGTTACACCACGTATTTCCGAAGGGGGAAGTGGTGAGCGAAGAGTACGGAACCGATCTGCTTGAAGCGATTATCAAGCAGGTTCAAACGAAACAAATCGCTGTCCTCACGGTCAGTGATGCCCTCACACAGCTAAACAAGGAGTGACGAAAATGTCTGTCAATGGAATGGGGATGGGCCGCTGCTCGGCCGTCCTGCACCTCACGGTGCAGTACCCGAAAATCGCGGCTTGCCTCTGCCTTCTCGGCATCGGCGGCTGGACGGCGCTCGACGCCAAAAAGGTCGAGGCGTACTGCCAAGACCCCACCGCCGCGAACTACCAAGAGGTTCGCGAAGGCATTCGGCCCGAAGCAGATAAGGTCTGCTTCTGCCTGGATGGCGAATGTGGTCCTTTGAACTAAGTTCTTCGCCCAACGACGAGGTCCTGCGCATACGCGTAGGGCCTTTTTTAAATTTAGAATGTAGCGCTTACGTTTGTTTGTATACTTAGCTGTGTGAGCGATCTGTGGTCGCACGAAGCCTGAGGCCCCAGCTGTTAGATTCACCGGGAATACGGTAGCGTCGAGAATACGAGAACTGCGAGATGGCGAAGAGGGTCACAAGTATTGTTTTATAAAAACGGTAATCTATCCAACTTTCAGGAGTGAGGAGCGCTCGGGCAATTTCGTTGGCAATGGCGGCTGCTAGTAAGAACCAAAACCAGCGCCAGGTAATGACCTTCCATCCGTCATCCGTCATAGCAAAAACGGTACCAAATAATTGTTTAAGGAGGAGTGTCTTTCGGTTCAGGCTGATACCGAGTGCTAACACAATCGCCAGGTAATAGAGTGTATCAGCTACTATGATAGCGTCGGGCGCGCGGTAGAGTAGGGTAATGCACCCACCGAGCAGTACAAAAAAAGCAGAGATAATTGGTAGCCAGGGAACTCGTCGATCGAGGTGCCAGCTTGCAACGACGGCAAGCGTGGTTGTAACCATTAAAATTGTTACAGCACTGAAAAAATCAGTGACCCTGCCAGCAATGAAGAATGCAATAATTGGCCCAAATTCTGCAATGAGCGCGAGGAGCGAGGTGCGATTCATACTATTTATATGGATTGTAGCACAGCGTAGTAGGCTGAAGAGTGTCGCTATGGAGGGTATACCAGGGAAGGTGTGTCGGTAGTCCAGGTGAAGTACTTGCAATTATTTTTGATATCTGTATAATGGCGGACACTGTTTATGAGGTTGGTAGTTGAGCGGAAAATCTGCTTCACTGCCGCCCTCAACGGGAGCAGTGAACTTTGAAATTTTGAATACTTTAAACTAACATTCCTTATGTTAGTTTAAAAAACGTATACGTTGCAATTATCGATATAATTGTAAACGGTACCAGCATCAGTTCAGCAACATAGCGGTTGTTGAACAAATCAAGGCAAGATAGTTTATACATTCTATTTTGCCTTACCCTTGGAATCGTTTGTAGGAGCGTCGAGATAAGTACACTCCGCTCACAAATACTACAAACAAACATGGTAAGTAGTGCTCGTTTAATTTCTAAACGAGTCAACACATACCCTGTCTTAAATTAGAGTTTGATCCTAGCTCAGGGTGAACGCTGGCGGCGTGGATGAGGCATGCAAGTCGAATGGGTTCAGACCCATGGCAGACGAGGTAGGAACACGTAGGTACGTACCCCAAAGTCAGGGATAATCCGGAGAAATCCAGGATAATACTTGATGGTCCCGAAAGGGTAAAGATTTATCGCTTTGGGAACGGCCTGCGTTCTATCAGCTTGTTGGTAAGGTAACGGCTTACCAAGGCTACGACGGATAGGGGAGGTGAGAGCCTGACCCCCACCGATGGAACTGCGACACGGTCCATACTCCTACGGGAGGCTGCAGTCGAGAATCTTCCGCAATGGACGAAAGTCTGACGGAGCGACGCCGCGTGGTGGATGAAGTCCTTAGGGACGTAAACACCTTTTATGAGGGAGGAAGTTTATTGACGTTACCTCATGAATAAGGGGCTCCCAACTCTGTGCCAGCAGGAGCGGTAATACAGAGGCCCCAAGCATTATCCGGATTTACTGGGCGTAAAGGGTGCGTAGGCGGTTATATTAGTCGGGTGTTAAATCCTGGGGCTCAACCTCAGGCTCGCATTCGAAACGGTATAACTAGAAGAAATGAGAGGTGAACAGAACTCTCGGTGTAGGGGTGAAATCCGTTGATATCGAGGGGAAT
>CAYRMU010000052.1:0-4258 GCA_964425655.1 uncultured Candidatus Saccharibacteria bacterium
CAGCCATCATACCGTACTTGTGTGTTGACTGACAACGCATCGGGTAAGGGTGGTATATAATACCTCTATGCGTGGAACTGACTTAGTACTGGTTGTACTCACTTTTTTTACCGGAGTCTTTTTTGGTGCCTATTTATACATCACCGTCTATGCACCAGAGTACCGTGAAAGTGATGCGCCTGTAGCGGTTGAAGACACTGCCTTTTCCCTTATGGGGCAGCAGTATGGCGGGTGCGATAGGCTCTTGCAGGTGTGTGACTCATTTACCCTGGAAGAAGATCGCTCGTACACCTTTGCGGCTGGCTACGTGCCGAGCGAGCCAGCGCCAAAGGACGTAACGGGTCGCCTCGATCGAGAAACTTTCGATGCGCTCATTGCGGCGGTCACGGAGACCAATCTTGCTCTCCTTGAAGATGAGCGCGAAGAAGCGGCCTGTGCCTCGGCGGCTGATGCCAACGACTACCGCTACCGCCTTATTTACGAAGGTGAAGAATTCTTCTTCGATACCTGCAGTACTCGATTTACCACGTCAGGTCTCGCGACTGTGTTTGCGCGGGTGTGGCCAGAGGTGACCGAAGCGCGTACCGTACTCGATGAGGCGGGTGACGTAAACCTAGGCGAGACCGTAGAGTCGTTCATTGATGACCAGTTTAAGTATGATGATGAATAATTTCACTATGCCCACGATTGTCGCCGCACGAGGGAGGTACCTTGTGGTAGCTATTTCTATGGCTTTTGCCCTGCTCGTTTTGCCACAGCTTGCTCTCGCCTACAACGTTGTCATGGTGACGCCACCGGATGTGGATTCCTATACCACCATCGATGCGCCTGAGCTTGAGCGCGCCTACTACGGTGATCTGCTTGGCTTTCCTCAGACCTACCGCATAGTGCTGGCGAGTTCTAGCGAAGTTACTTTTCAAATTGCCGAGCCAGATATCGAGCAAATGTACGGGCCAGTATCAGTCATTGTTGTGCGTGAAGTTGAGCGTGGGGTAGAGGAGGTAGCTAGGCTTGATGCGAACGCTATCGGCGAGGTTACCGAACGCGTTCATTCGACTGGTGATTCCTACCGCCTCGGTGAGCGATTTACAGAAACGCTTGAGCCTGGTACCTACCTGATTGAGGTAAGTAATGGTGATAATCTTGGGAAATACGTCATTCGCTTTGGGACCGAGCCATTGCCGGAGAGCTTGGGATACATTGGTACCCTCAAGCAGATATACGCTATTAAACAGTTCTTCGGTAAGCCAGCGGTAGCCGTGCTTCAGTCGCCGTACTACTACGTACCGACTATTCTCCTTATGGTGCTTCTGTTCGTCTGGTACCGTCGACGTATGAAACTAGCCCATGCTTAAATTTATAATTATCGTTGTCGCTGCAGCCGTCTTTATTCACTTTGCAACACCTGTTTTTAAGCGATTTGAGCCTGGTTATGAGGAGCCGGTTGCCTGCACCATGGACGCCAAGCTTTGTCCCGACGGAAGTGCGGTGGGGAGGAGTGGTCCTGCGTGTGAGTTTGCTGCCTGTCCGTAATTATTGACAGACAACCATTACGTTGTATTTTGTAGCTAGGTAGATCTTTGAAAGAGGTGCTCAAGTGGAACGTGTACTCCGCGTAGTCGACGATTTTGTGTTTGATACACCGAAGGTGGGGATTCAGACGCTTGCGTCGAAGATTGAATACTTCACGTCGGTGCGACCGACAGCCGTTGCACGATTGATGTTCGTTATTGCGGTTGCATTGACCGTATGGGTATTTTTCAACGAGTATCAGGTACATCAGCAGCCGCTCAGTTTGGTATGGATTGTTGCTTGGCTTGCGCTTGGATACAAGATGGTGGGCAATACGTATGCCTCCGAGCGAATTAATAAGCCTGGGTCGCGAAATAGTTGGCGGGTAAGTGACCGTTTTATGACGCTTCGTGTCTTATCTCTATACCTAGCCTGTCTGATGCTGGTGGTGTACGTGCGTTCATGGCAACTCGACCTCATTAATATGACTTTTGTTGCCCTGGGAACATACTTCGCGTCGTGCGATCAGTTGCCGCCAGGAGAGCGGTACCAGTTGCGTAAAAAGGTACTTAATTGAATGCGGTGTAGGTCGGCCACAAGCTTTGCTCATAGTATGAGGCTTGAGGAGTAGTCGAAGTGAACGATAAAGGCCACCCATGGGTGGCCTTTTTTATATCGTAATCATACTGCGTACGTAAGGTGGTGCTCCGTTACTGTATTCCTAGTTTTGAAAGGAGTGTTTTTACTTCTTCGTCGGTGAGCTTGCGGTACTGGTTTGGCTTCAGCTTGCCGACCTCAATATTGATGATGCGGACGCGGCGGAGGCTCTCTACTTGGTAACCAAGCGCAGCGCACATGCGGCGAATTTGGTGCTTCTTGCCTTCGGTGAGGGTAATCCGGAACTTAAGCTTACTTTGACCTACTGGAGTCACTACTGCAGGCTTCGTTTTGTACCGCTCAATCTTTACCCCTTCAGCCATGTGCTTTAAAAACCAGCCGTTGATGACCTTGTCCACGGTCACTTCGTACTCTTTTTCGTTACCAGACTGGGGATCGAGCATTGGCCCCGTGATACGACCATCGTTCGTGAGAATCATGAGCCCTTCGGAGTCTTTGTCGAGACGGCCGATAGGGTAGATGTTCGTGAGGTTGTAGTCCTTCCGCATGCGGGTGGCAATATCGGTTTCGCCCTCTTCTGGGGAGTGGGTGATAATCCCGCGACCTTTGTAGTAGGCGAGGTAGATTTTTTCCTTCGTTTTGCCGGCCACAACTACTTCGTCACCCTCAAACACCTTGGTACCAAGCTCTGCTTTGATACCATTAACCCGTACCTTGCCGGCTTCGATGAGTGCGTCTGCTTCACGACGAGAAGCGATGCCCTGGGTAGCCAGGTATTTATTGAGTCGCATTGGGAAATCCATAGTCCGGCCATTCTGCTACTTTTTCAACAGTTTGTCAATACATTTTCTGTCCGCCTATTGCTCTCGAACCCAAACAGACACAAGTTCGAGTTCGGATCTCGAACAGTTTCGATTAGTGTACGGTAAGACAAGTTCGAGATCCGAACTCGAACTTTCGTACTGATGAGTGGTAAATCAGGCAGCTGTATGGTACTAGTGAGGTATACTTATATTGAACTTAATAAAATAATGTAACCCTTCTACGTATGAAGAACACGAAACGAACTGGTCATTATCTGGCTGTCCTTGGTCTCGTCATTTTTAGCTTGTATGCCTTCCTTTTGCTGCCGAGTGCAGGCAATGCCGTCACATCGACCACTGTTGGTGAATTACAAGTCACCCTGGTCCCTGTTGGTACCACTGCTGACCAGGAATACCTCGACATTGCCTTTGATACTCCGGCGATGGCTGGCGGTATTAATATGAATGGCTGGACACTTCAGGTGGACGGCACTGTGGTTGAGGAGTTTGTCGGTACAGTGCTCGCATACGGAACACCAATGCGGCTCTGTAGTGAGAGTTCACTACTGCTTCCGTCATGTATCCCAAGCTGGACTGGCGAAGTATTTCCTGACAGCGGGGCCGTGGTCACGCTCGTGAGTGCGGAGGGGGCTGTAATGGCTACTGTCACCTACGCTGCAGTAGCTACCTCAGTGCCGGTCTACGAAAGTTTTGGTTGGCAAGAGGAGCTCTACGCGAAGCGTGATCAGGTCCAGTACTGTACTAGCCGTGATGGTGTGGAGTACAAGACCAGCAAGGAGCAGGCAGTGAAGGTGGTTGAAGGAATCAAAGGGCGCGCTGTAGTCACGCAGCAAAGCATTGTCCCAGACTTCTACTACCGCTTCGATGGCGCTATTAGCTACTACGGAGGCCAAAACTACGACGCTGCTGGTCAAACCAAGCTGGCAAACGGCTGCATCTAGAGGGAGGCAGGGAAGTGAAGGAAGTATGAAAACAACGAAAACGGGCGGGAGCTTCGCTCCCGCCCGTTTAACGTTTGCCTAAGGCTCCCCTAGGTGTAGAGGCATAATACCCCCTATGGTTTGCCAACTGAAGAAAGCTGTGGCGCTATTGCGTTTTTCAACTCAAAAGCGTACACTATTTGGTAATACGTTATGTATCCGTAACTGCCCTTGGCGGTTTATGGTCGTACGTGGTGGGGAAATTTATAATACTTATCCTAAACGAATTTAGCACTATGAACACGTTTACTTCATCAAACCGCCTCGCTGCCCGTTTTGTGGCTGTGCTTGCGGTCTTTTCTTTATTAATGAGCATGGTACCAG
>CAYRMU010000053.1:0-4140 GCA_964425655.1 uncultured Candidatus Saccharibacteria bacterium
ATTACATGCAGACGCCGTACCAGCCATTTGGCGAAACAAAGGTGGTACCAGGAGGACAAATTTCATCCCAATAGCACTGACTTGGCGCGGTTGGGCTATTGATACACGCGTATCCGCCTTCAATCGCACAGGTCACCGAACAACCATCTCCAGCTGTCGTGTTCCCGTCGTCGCAGGTCTCGTTGAAGGCAACTACACCATCACCGCATACACCAGCAGCGAGCGCCTCGTAGTGGGCAGTCACTGATGTGTTTTCGGTAATCGTAAGCTCACATGGTGCTGTACCAGTACATGCACCACTCCAGCCAGTGAAGGTATATCCAACAATTGGCGTTGCCGTTAGTGTATGTGTTTCACCAGCGTAGACCGCTGTCTCACAGGTACCAACACATGACAATCCGAGGCTAGAAGCAGCAATGGTTCCTTGACCGAGGCCATCATTTGTCGTGGTCAAAACGAACGCTGTTGAAGCGGCAAATGTCGCTGATACTGCTGTATCGGCAGTCATTGTCACTTCGCAGTCTGCTGTACCAGTACACGAACCGGTCCATCCAAGGAATGTAGTCCCTCGAGCAAAGGTCGCTTTAAGCGTCACTACGGTTTGGTGAAAGAATGATTCAAAGCAATCAAGACCACACGTAATACCCGCCGGTGTTGAAGTTACGGTACCGGCACCAATGACGGCCACCTGCAACTCATGGTAAAACGTAGCACAGTCTGGATCCGCGATATCAGTGAGACCATCGGCATCGTTATCGAGGCGGTCCTGGCAGCGCACAGCAGTATTTTCTGTTGGTACACCGTCGATTCGCACATCGTCAATCCATACCCGGTCACCCGAATCACTTAGTGCCGCACGGAAGCGCACTGAGAGTGCAGGAACACTCGGTACGGCGAAGACTGCTTCGTTCCATCCACTCGCACTAAACTGTGTTTTTGCATTCACCTCAGTGAGGGTAACCCAGGTACTACCATCAGTTGAATACTCAACGAAGTACCGATCGATTTCCCCGTTTGATTTCCAATCGAGACCAGAAGCTTTGTACATAAACCGAAGTGTGGTTTCTCCGTACAAATCTGTTCGCAGTGTCTTCACCAACGCATCATCGGTGACACCGGTTGGACCAACAACGAGCGCACTGTACTTTCCAGTAAAGCGCGACTTATCAATCTTCCAGGTCCCGAGTGCACCCGAGTCAACACTCGTCCATTTGCTAAAGTTCTGCGTTTCGAAGCCGTCAGTAAAGACCACGGCAGCAAACGCTGGTACAGCCACAGCCAAACTCGCGAGCACTAAGAGCACGAGCAGGGATGTTTTCAGCTGAAGTTTTGCCATCATAGATATAAAGTTACGTGAAAAAAACGTAGATGCACAAGGTGCGCTACACCGTTATTATGCCTTGTTCGCTACGTTTCGTTACATAGTAAGCTGCGGTACAACAGATTATATGTATGTCAATATTACCCTAGCGCAGCACAACTGAGCCACTATCAAACTTGAGATCAAGGATGAGTTCGCCACGTGTCGTAAAGTGATACCCAGAAGTAGTACTCAGGTACCCAACAAAGTCTGCCTCTTTCGAACCCTCGCAGTACATTTCAGTACTCATCATTTCCGTAAACGTCAGGAGTGAGCCATCAGTGGTGTAGTTGCCGCCGACACTATTGCAATCAGTCGTTGCCCCAAACGTACCATCAGCATTGAACGTCACGGAGAATACCCCCGCCTTGTCGGGTACTACTGTCGTTCCATCATTTAAGCTCGTCTCTTGCCATTCCCAAGTTTTCATTGAGAGCGACATGAGGAGCGGTTCAGGTGGGAGCGGTACACCAGTACTTGGAACTTCAGTAATAGGAATTGTTTCCTCTGCCACATCCGCAACAATTGGTGCCACAACGTCACCTGCCGGAGCTGCAACTGGTGTCGCTGCTAGAAAAACACTAACTCCTACGCCGAGCGCTATAGCAACGAGTGCAAGTACAATGCTTACAACGAGATTTTGTTTTGACATGTGTGTAGTATACCAAATAACGACACTACTTCTTCCGCACGCCATCTCTGGTAAAAAACGTCCAGACGTAGTACGCCTCAACCTTTTCGCGAGCCCAGGGTGTTTTACGCAAAAACGCCAGGCTTGAATTGACGCTCGGCTTCTCGGTAAAACACTTAATCCGGATTTGCTTGCCGAGCCCTTCCCAACCGTACTTGGCCACGAGCTCTTCTACCTGTGTCTTCAAAGTAATACCATGGAGTGGGTTATTTTTTTGCGGTGTCATAGTCTTAGAATGTTGCGAACACGCGTTTCGCTTCAGCTTCAATCCGAACCCTCCGACCATATGGCATCGGTACTTGCGGGTCTGTGTGACCGAAATTCATATTTTGAATAATGGGAATCTCGGAGTTGTACGCCCGAACGGCGCGCACAATTGCTCCATACTGTTCTTTTCGGTACACCTCTTTTTCTTCAACTGTGTGCGGCTTGTCAAATTCCCACGCTTTCGCTCGACCAATAAGCACACCCTTCACACGTGCCAATATCCCCCGCTCACCGAGCGCCCGAAACACTCGAAAGACATAATCTGCCGAAGGAAGTTCTTCAGAGCTCTCAAGCATAAGTACGATATCGTTAAATTGCTCAAGCGATGGAATTGGCACGCCATGACGCAGCATTTCATCAACCGATTCAATACACCCACCCCACAATAGACCTACACCATCGCTGTGGCCGTCAAACTGATGTCCGGGATTTGGCCAGTGTTGGCGTGTACGTTTGAGGTTAGCTGCATCATCCCAATCAAGTCCTTGGTCAGTATAAGTTTCTGAGGCCACGAGCTCAAACTCCCCCTCCTCAAATAACGCACGCTTGATATGTGCTACGGTATACGCATCCATTTCTCCTTGCATAGCGTACTGCGTAAAAATTGAACCACCATAGTATGAAGGAATACCCTGGAGGAATAGAAAGTTACAAAGATGCGAGTTATCACTGTACCCGAAAAAAGGCTTTGGGTTGTGGACGAACGGTTCAGCTGGAAGATTTTTGATGTACGTTACTTGATCATCGCCTCCAATGGAAGCAATAACCGCCTTTACTTCAGGATCTTTAAAGGCAGCAACCAGGTCAGCCGATCGCTCTTCTGCAGAAGCACCAAGCTTTGCCGTTGTTGGATAGAGAACTGGCTCTAAATTAAACTCGGTCCGTAACCGCTCGAGGCCAAGCGCAAACACCGCGGGAAATCGTCCTGGCGCCGCAAAACTGGGCGAAAGAATCGCTACCTTGTCACCAGCCTTTAGTTTTGGAAGTTTTTGCATAAGCTGAGTATAGCAATACAATCTAGTTTTGCGTATAGAAAGTAACTGAGCCTCGGCGACACGCTTCGCAGGGATTGAACTGGTTAGACATCAGGATACTCACGTTTACGATTTTTGGTGTAGTAGAACCACGGTCGCGCTGGTGCGCCATTCATAAAATCAACCACCGCTAAGTACGTATCGAGTACACACGGATCTTGGCGCTTGCCGCGTAACGTGCAGATTTTCTTATACAACTGCAGGGGATTCTTATTTATTAAATCAGCTGGCTGCGTGAGTCCGAGCGCACGAAAATCGCGCTCCATGGCTGTACCTACATTAGGGATATCTTGAAACTTCCTGACCTGGTTCGACGTTGTCGCTTTCATCTAGTAATTTTATACCTCAAAGCACGTACTAGGAATTATCCAGCTGAACCAAGTTCAGAGCTACGATTGCTTACTACTCGGTAGCTATTGCACGCTGCGGAAAAAAGCGATCAAAAAAGGCTAAGCGGACACCAATGAATTCAAGTCCAATCACCGCAAATATTGCCCCAGGGAGAATTGGCAATATTAATCCAGCCACACCTAAAATAATGAGGAGTATCCCGACAGTCTTACGGAGCCAAAGGCGCTGGTAAATGTAGTGCTTCATATAGTGTTCTATATCCCCTTTGACGTGCCAGGAGCCCGTTTCTTACAAAATGAACGTTTTTGTGGCCTGCCGATTGCTGGGATACAGGGAATTTCTCTCCTTACAAGAGCTGTACAGGTTGTCGCGAGCCTTTCGAATCTGGATTCGGTCACGAGTTACTAAGGATTATTCATCGCTTCGCTCTTCAAATC
>CAYRMU010000054.1:0-1873 GCA_964425655.1 uncultured Candidatus Saccharibacteria bacterium
ATGAAGAGTGGGACCAGGAGCCAGTAGAAGAAGTACTCGGCTGAGCCAAAGAGGTAGTTAATTGGTGATCCGGGGTGGATGAACTCGGTGACCGGCAGCACGTGGTAGCTAAACGTCATCACGAGGATGGTGCCGCCGATTGCGAGCATAAGCTTGCGACCGAAGCCTTCCATGGCTGTCTCATCGTACTCACGCGGAAGAATGCGGCTGTAGAGCATAGTGGCGACAAAGGTAAAGAAGGCAAAGAGAACCAGCATTATGGCTGCTTCACTTTGCGGGGTGGTGGTTGAGTTAAAGATTGAGTCATAGAACGGAAACTGAATTGAGATGAGGAGCGCCAGGTACAGCCCGAGGATGATGTTTGTCACGGTCTGTCTCCCCTTTTTGATAGCGAAGAACATAAAGACAGCAAAGACGACGAGGAGGTAGAACGTCTCTTGAACAAAGCTTACAACAGCCGACAGTTCCATATACACCTAGTATACGCCACCAACGCAGAACAAAAACCACCTCGGTGGATTACCGGGGTGGTTTTGTGGTACTTAGATGGTTACGTTGACGTAGAAGCGGCTGAACTTGATGAGGGCACCAGCTTTGAGTGTGTCTGGTGCGAGAACGTATTCACGGTCAGTCACTTTTTCTCCATTCACGTAGACTGCTCCTTCTTCAATTTTGCGGCGCGCTTCTGTGCGTGATGGAAGTAGGCCTGATTCAACAAGAGCTGTGATCAGGTCTATCCCCGCATCACGTGCTTCGAGTGTTACCGTCTTGATGTCTTCAGGGACTTCTCGCTTCTGGAATTGCGCGGCAAATGCTTCGGCTGCTTCTGCGGCTTTTGCTTCACCATGGTAGAGCTTTGTGATTTCAAAGGCTAAACGCTTTTTAACAGCGAGCGGGTGCTCCTCTGCAAGGATGGCCTCAATTTCTGGTAGCGACAACAGTGTAGTGTCGGTAAAGAGCTGTCGCATGTTCTCGTCTGGTTGTGCCATGACGCCGCCAAACATATCGGCTGGTGAGGCATCGAGGAAGACGCCGGTTCCCATCGATTTGGACATCATCTTCTCTCCTGTTTTTGGATTTTCAAGGAGGGTGGTCACAAACACAAATTTGTCTTTGTTGTTGAACTTGCGCTGGAGAGTGCGGCCGGCAAGGGCGTTAAAGGTTTGGTCAGAGCCACAGAGCTCTACATCGACGTCCATTGCCACTGAGTCGTAGCCTTGCATGAGGGGGTAGAAAAATTCATGGAGGTAAATTGGCTTCTGCTCTGCGAGACGCTTTTCAAACATGTCGCGTTCAATCATTTGCTGCACGGTGAAGTGTGAGGCAATACCAATGATGTCTTCAAAGGTAAGTTTTGCTAGCCAGTCATGGTTGTACATGATTTTGACAGGGTTTTCAGCGTCATCGAGGTTGATGATTGGTCGGACTTGGTCGGTCCAGGTTTTAACGTTGGCCACGACTTCTTCGCGCGTTAACTGTGTCCGTGCGGCACCTTTGTCGGTTGGGTCGCCGATACGTGAGGTGAAGTCACCAACGAGGAAAATAACCTCATGACCGAGCTGGCGGAACTTTTCGAGGACGAGGTAGTTAGTGGAATGTCCGAGGTGGAGAGATGTGCCGGTGGCGTCAGTCCCAATATAGAAGCGAAGCTTCTCACCAGTCATCAGGCGGGCTTTAAACGCCTCACGACTTGGGAGGATTTCACGGACTGAACGGGTCAGTAATTCATCAATATGTGCTTCATTCATGTCGCCATTATAGCGTATTTTTATGATAAATATAGCTTTAATCATACTCTGACCAAGGAGAGTCCTTGGTCAAAATATGTTTTTCTCTATTCGTTTACCCTTTTTACCCTAGGAGAGTCCTAGGG
>CAYRMU010000054.1:1973-3708 GCA_964425655.1 uncultured Candidatus Saccharibacteria bacterium
TCCTAGGGTGGATGAGGGGTGGTTAGCTGTATTCGCAGTTTGCGAGGGCATATTTTGTGGCGTCTTGGATGTGTTTGAAGCGGTCGCCTTCGAGTTTCACTCCGCCAAACCAGCGGGTGACGGAGACGATAGTGTTGGTGCAGTTTTCTTTTTGGAGGATGCGGAGGATGACCATCCCAGCGCCTGTTTCGCCGTCGTCGCTCTTGGTCTCGTAGATGGCACCTTCGTGGCTTAAACGGGCTGCCCAGCTGTTGTGGTCGGCTTTGGCGTACTTCTTGTCGGCTTTAAGGGATTTCAGAAACTGTTTGATGTCTTCCCTGCCCTTCACCAAGCCAATGGCGGCTGAGTAGCGACTCCCTCGGTCTTCAATGATGAGATGAAAGAGCGTGAAGGGCGCTTTGGGTGCACGGGCGTCGCCAAAATCGAATTGGGTGGATTGGAGGGGCATGTTGATTGAATGTATATTCTATGCTAATTTTTGAACAGAAACCCGTATCTCGGAAGGGGGGTGATACAGATGGGATGGGGAGACTGGCTCAAAGGTTCGGGAGGCTCCGAATCGAAGACGAAAACTGAGCGTTCTGGTGGCACGAAGACAACGCATCACCTGAACACCAAGGGTGGTTCCCGCCAGAATCACACACATGTGATTGTGCGCGAGAAGGGTGACCGCAAGACGGCACACTGTGTTCCGCACAAGAACAACCGGAAGTCGTGATGACTACCCTCGCGCTGGCAGACGCACGTCTGCCAGCGCTTTAACTTTTTCAAATTCAGCCTTGATATCAAATTTTTCAACACGTGATTCTGAATCAAGTGCAATAAAATTGGCTGCATCTAAGCAAAAGTCACGCACCTTATTATCGAGAAGTTTTATCTCTGACAAAATAAAGAAAAGGTGTGAAAGCGCGATGTCTGTTGGCTGCAGTGCGGTGTCGTACTTCTCGATGAGTGTTTCAATGCAGTCGCCTACTGATTGTGATGAGAGTTGCTCAAAAAGCTTTTCAATGTCTGCATCACTGGTAGCTATGTCAGTCATTGTATTTTCATTATCGAACCATGAAGTGTTGTTCATAGGTGTGTGATTATTGGGTCAAGTTTCTAATGCGCTCCGCCTCATGTAGCTAAAATGTGTACGTGTTTTCATTACGCTGAGCACAGGTTACTAAATGTGCTCGGTCGCTTCGCAACCTGTGCGCATTAAGTACCTGTTGCCACGGCTCGCTGTTCGTCGCTCTAAGGAGGAGCGACTCACAATGCTCCGCCTCATTTAGCTAAAAACGCATGCGCGTTTTTTAAACGCTTTAACGCAAGTTACCAAGTGTTCTCGGCAGCAATGCTGCCTGTGAGCACTAGGTACTTGCTGTCCCGACTCGCGGTTCGTCGCTTAGGAAAAGCTCCTCACAACGCTCCGTCTCATCTAAGCTGAAAATACGATGTATTTTCTATTCGCTTAGATGCCTTCATCTTTCAGTTCCTCAACCAGCTTTCGGGCTTTGCGGGAGAGCTTCTGTGGGAGGTCAATGTGGACTTTTACCATGAAGTCGCCGCGGCTGCCTTGGCTTGGGACGCCTTTGTTTTTAATGCGGAGGAGTTCACCGTGCTTAATGCCGGCGGGGATTTTGATTTCGACACCGCCATCGAGTGTTGCCACTTTGTAGCTCGTACCAAGGAGGGCATCGGTTAGTTTGATCCGGAGGTCACTGTAGAGCGTGGTGCCTTCACGACGAATCTG
>CAYRMU010000055.1:0-3618 GCA_964425655.1 uncultured Candidatus Saccharibacteria bacterium
ACCAGTCGGTTCTAGGTCGATATCGAGCTCGGCTTCTTGTTCATTTGTATCCATATTCATAAGCCGAGCGCATTATACTGCTGATTGTATGCCGTGTCAAAATTGGCGTCGTGTTGCTTTTGTGGCCTACTAAAAAAGCTGCACCGTGGGTGCAGCTTGGTCTTTTGGTTGTTAGATATGAACATCAATGTGGCAATGCTCGGCAATCAGTCGTTCAAGTAGCCGCTTTTGAATACCGGTCATCGGCTTGCCTCGAAGTTCACTAAGGACGTGGATGACCTCATCTTTATTGAGCTGATCAAGGACGAGTCCCATGACTTCAAGCTGCTCATGCTCGGCGCGGGCACTACTGTACCACCGGCCCGCGAGTAAGAGGCTTACGATTGAGATAGCCTCAATGATACTGATAGCGACCCAAAGACTCGTAGGGGCTTCCTCAATGAGCGTCAGTGCCGCCATGTCTGCAAAAACAATGAGGACAAGGACGATAATGAATAGGCTCCCTTTTTTATCACCGTCTCGCACCATGATACTTCCCTCGTGTGTTGTAAGGTTTCGATTTCTGGTACATGTATACCATGTATTCCAATAAATGGAAGTAGCTACGGATATGGGTCAGTGGCGAAGGTAGTGATACGTACGCACTAGGTACGTATTGTTTCGGTGTGTAACATGTGTCATAATCAGCGCCGTTTTGTTCTTTGGAGGAAGAGATGCTCGTTGCTGCCCACCTACAGAAGAACCGCGTGCACGTGCTCCGGCCACGAGCGCTCGCAGTGCTTGATGAAGACTTCTCGGCTTTCTACAGTGATACTGATTTGCTGGCTCGTGAACGGTTGCTCGCGCGCGTGCTGTATGCGTTTGAAATGTCGCGACCGCTGTATGAAGCAGTTGCTTCGCCTCAACAATTCGCTATAGATTTGCAGACATGCATGCATCGATTGAAAGCGATTAACGCACGTGAGTTTTATGTGGGTGCGCGAATCAGGTTTCCTATCGCAAACTACGACACGGTGTACATCATTCAAAAGATACTGCCTGATTTCATGCTTCTGCTCGAAGGCGGGCGGATTGTGCATCCGCTTTGGGTGGTACGGGTGTGAAGCAAAACCGCAGACGTTTGTCTGCGGTTTTTTCTATATACCTAGTATTAATTTGTAACCAACAAAAAACTCCCGTGAGGGAGTTTTTTGAAAACGATACAATTTTGAGTATATGGCGAGGAGCCTAGGAAAAATTTTGCGAGTGGGAGTGTGTTTTCTGCTAACGCTTTGGTCCCCAGTCACTAATTATAATTTATCGCTACGCTCAAATTCTAATAAGTGCTGTTGACCTCGCCTCGCTGCTTCGTCACCCTGGGAATGGGTGCCTCACATCGCTGCGGCCGTCTAAGCGCTAGCACACAAAAAAACAGCTCCGAATGGGAGCTGTTTTTTTGTGTGCTAGCGCTTAGACCACTGTGGTCGGCGGCGGGCCTTTAGAAGACCGAACTTCTTGCGTTCTACTGAACGAGGATCACGCTTGAGGAATCCAAGTGGTTTGAACACTGAACGGCGAGGAGCCTTCTCTTTCACGAGTGCGCGAGCAATGCCGAGACGGATTGCTTCAGACTGTGCTGAGAGGCCACTACCTGACACCTTAACGGTGATGGTGTAGTTCTCGATGCCGGCGTCAGGCGTATTAAGGACTGACATGATCGTTGCTTCAAAGGTCTCATTTTGGAAATAGTCCTTCGGAGATTTATCGTTAATGACGATAGTTGTCTCCTTGGCTGGAGTCAATCGAACGCGAGCAGTGGCAGTCTTGCGGCGTCCGATGCCTTCAATGTATTGTGCGATTGCCATACAATTACTCGGTTACGATTAAGTTTTTCATCAACTTTGAGCGGAGCTTGTTCTTTGGGAGCATACCGTCAATGGTGCGCTTCAAAGGTTCAGCAAAGCCGCGGCGTCCGGCGAGGTGCGCTAATGTCTCACGCTTCTGTCCACTCGGGTAGCCAGAGTAGGTCTGGTATACCTCAGTTCCCTTCTTGGTACTGATGTCGAGCTTACTCGCGTTGATGATAGTGACGGTTACTGGTGCAATGATGTTCTTTGCGTAGTCAGGCATGTCCTTCCCCTGGAGGTAGGTTGCCGCTTCTGTCGCAACGATGCCCATGCGCTTTCCAGCTGCGTCAATAGTGTAGGTTCGTGTTTCCATACGGGTTAGGCGACGTATTCAATAACAGCTTCATCACGACCAGCGGTAGTACGACCTACCTTGATGATGCGGGTGTATCCGCCGTTACGCTCCTTAAATTTAGGGGCGATAACGTCGAAGAGTTGGGTAATAGTTTCAGTCTTTGGTTCCCCAAGAACTGAGGCAGCCTGGCGACGTGCCGCTACAGAACCGTCCTTTCCGTAGGTGACGAGTCGTTCAGCGAATGGGCGAAGCTCTTTAGCCTTCGCGAGCGTGGTTTTGATTTTACCATCGCGGATGAGAGACACTGCCAAACCACGCAAGAGCGCTGTGCGCTGATCGCGATTGCGGCCGAGTGTGCGAATGTTACTTCCGTGTTGCATAAACGTTTAATTACTCTGCGAGGGATACACCCATCTTAGTAAGGAGCGCAACGATTTCCTCGAGTCCCTTTGGACCAATGCCATCAAGTGCGAGGATATCGTCTTGACTCTTGCGAACGAGTCCGCCGACGGTGCGGATGTTTGCTTCTTCAAGTGCTGCGAGGGTTCGTGGACTCAAATCGAGAGTTTCGATGCGGGTCTTCAGAACATCTGGATCAATGGTTGTTTCAGTTGCTTCAGCGATAGCGGCTGGAGCTGCCTGCACTGGTTCTGCGTCCTGGAATCCGATCACTGCCTTAAGCTGGTGAATCATGATTTCAATAGACTGCTCAAGTGCTGCCTTTGGACTGACGGTACCGTCAGTTTCAATCATGACGCGGAGACGGTTGTAGTCGGTTCGGTCACCAACGCGCATGTTCTCTACTTCGTAGTTAGCGCGGCGGATTGGGGTGAACACTGCATCAAGTGCGATGGTACCAATGTCTACCTTCTCCTTCTGGTGTACCTCACGTGGTACGTAGCCGAGGCCCTTTTCAACGGTGAACTCAATGGTGAGCTCAGTTGTCTTGTTGGTGATTTCAGCGATTACCTGGTCCTTTGAGAGGATTTCAATCTGTGATGGTGTCGTGATGTCAGCTGCGGTAATAACACCGTTCCCCTTCTTCTTGAGGGTCATGGTTACCGGTTCGTCGCTGTGAAGCGCCAAACGGATACGCTTGATGTTCAAGAGAATAGTAAGGACATCTTCCTTAATGCCGGCGATTGAATCAAACTCATGTGCTGCTCCGTCAATCTTCACTTGGGTGATTGCTGCGCCCGGGAGTGATGAGAGAATGATGCGGCGAAGTGAGTTGCCCAATGTGTGGCCGTAGCCTGGGTAGAGACCATCAATTTCGTAAATACCGCGGAATTCTTCTTCAGAAACAATTCGTGGTTTTGATGGAAGGGCGACGTTTGTCTCAAGCATAGTTTAATGAATTAACGACGAGTAATCTAATCAACCTTAGCGGCTGTAGTATTCAAGTACCTGAGCTGGGTCAAACATCGCTTCTGCAGG
>CAYRMU010000056.1:0-3455 GCA_964425655.1 uncultured Candidatus Saccharibacteria bacterium
AATTATTGAAATTTATTGTCGCGCAGCAGTTCTAGAGTAGGTACGTCCAAAAAATCATTAAGAATAGATTTTTTGTACGGCCTAATTTTTCTAGAAATGCTTCGCATTTAAGAAAAATTGGCATGACTAACGATCAAATCATCGAAGCCGTAGAAAAGATGACTGTTCTCGAGCTCAATACGCTCGTAAAGACGATTGAAGAGAAGTGGGGCGTTTCTGCAGCTGCAGTAGCAGTAGCAGCCGGTCCAGCAGCAGACGCTGGTGACGTACAGAGTGAATTCACTGTAGTACTCGCAGACGGCGGTGCAGCTAAGATTGCTGTTATCAAGGTTGTTAAGGAAGTTCTCGGCCTTGGTCTCAAGGAAGCAAAGGACCTCGTTGATAACTCACCTTCAGAAGTGAAGGCAGGTATGAAGAAGGAAGACGCTGAAGCCCTCAAGGCAAAGCTTGAGGAGGCTGGTGCGAAAGTTGAGCTTAAATAAGTTCGATTTTAGATGTACAGGAAAGCCTGGTAACCACCCCGGGCTTTTCTTGTATTTGAGAGCTCAACATTCGCACCAGAGCCGGAAGCCCGCGTCTGGGAGACGAGGTAGGGCTGAGGCGGGGTCGACAGCACTTACTAAAATTGGAACGAAGTGAACAATTTTAGTTAGTGACTGGTGACGGTGCTAAGGTTGAACTTAAGTAAATTTCTTAGCAAAAAACAAAAAGCCCCCATCTGGGGCTTTTTGTTTTGGACGTGCCCTAGGGCAGACGGTAGGTGGTGGAGAGGGTAGCTACCCAGAACACTAGCAACAGAGCCTGTAAAGACTGTGGGTAACCAGTTTGGTGCTAAAATGCATGGACAAAATTCTGGTATGGCTGACCCACTGTCAATTCTGTTTGGAAGCGCGGCACGAGTAAAACTCCTTCGCTTTTTTCTATTCAATCCGTCAAAAGATTTCACGTTTGACGAAATCAGTCGTCGCGCTCGTTTAGTTCGTCGTACCGCACGTACCGAGATGAACGCACTTGAACGTGCTGAAGTGATTAAGAAGAAGCAAATCCTTATCACGAAAGAGGGAAGTACAAAGAAAACGAAGGCGGTTGGCTACGCGGTCAATAAAGAGTTTCCTGAGCTCCAGGCCCTCCAGACATTTCTCTTTGAGACAGCACCGATTAACGGCAAGACAGTTTTGAACCAGTTGCGTAAAGCCGGTACGCTCGATTTTGTCTGCATCACCGGTATCTTCATGCGCAACTTTGAGCAGCGTATCGACATCATGATTGCCATGAAAAAACTGCCGGTTAATAAGGTAGAAAACGCTATCCGCGCGCTCGAAGCCGAGCTCGGGATTGAGATTCGCTTTGCTGCTTTTTCTTCGGATGATCTCAAGTATCGAGTCGGTATGTACGATAAGCTAATGCGTGATGTGTTTGACTACCCAACCGATATTTTGGTGGATAAGCTCAACCTGACCGATGAGCTACGACGGTCATAAAAAAGCAGGAGGCAATGCCTCCTGCTTTTTTTGTTGCAGCTTCGTGCCGTACCGCTACAGACTGCTTGGTACACACGAGTATGCGTGTACACAGAGCGTGCGCGACGCTCTGTACAAGTGCGTATTGCACTGTTCCAATCGAGTGTACCTGCACCCCAAGCAACCCGAGCCACGCATGGTTGTTGCGCGTGTGACTGGTGGCCGGATACTGCCAATCCATGGGGTAGCATAATGCTCAAATGGGACGATTTAGTTGTTGGGGTACGGGGCGGAAAGCTGCGCTTTCCGCCCCCAATTCGTCTTGGGGATAAAACTGGGGACAGAACCTTCATAAGAAGTAAGGAATATCCAGAATAAGCGCTTGACTTTATTTTTCTATCGTATAAGATATCCGGCACGTGTTTAGAGTTTTAGAGAAAAACACACCAGTGCGTATCGCCTTCTAGATTTCTAGAATGCCATGCGCACCAACGGAGGTTTCAATCAAAAATTCACGAGAACATGCGATTTTTGAAAATTGCATAACTACTAAAATCCTAGTGTGTTCGACGCACATCTAGGTATGTTTTCAATGTAAGTTGAAAACATCAGGTAGTTTGCTGGGTAAAGACAATACACAATACGTGGGTCTTTTCGTCCCCAGCAAACAAAAACATACCGAGTTGCAAAAAGTTAGTATTTATTCTTTTTGCAACAAACGTTGAAATGTAGATTTCAACAACACTCAAATAAATTGTACAGCGGTGTACAGCATTCCCTACAGGAATGTAAGGGTGTATGGTGGATGCCTAGGCTAGAAAAAGCGATGAAGGACGTCAAATGGCTGCGATAAGCTTCGGGGAGGTGCCAATTAACCTTCGATCCGGAGATTTCCGAATGGGGAAACCCCACTGTTTTTCGGCAGTGACGTGCGTATGCACGAGCGCACCTTGGGAAGTGAAACATCTCAGTACCAAGAGGAAAAGAAAGCAATAAACGGAACTTTCTTTCTGGTCTACACTACTCGTAGCAATACGAGTGCCATTGTGATCAGGAAGAAGGTTCTTGCGATTCCCTGAATAGCGGCGAGCGAAACGGGATGAGCCCAAACCGTACGTGTTTACATGTACGGGGTTGTAGGATGGAGTCTGCATTTAGTTGCAGAGAGTTACAAAACGTAAAGATAGCAAAATTGTCTGGGAAGACAGACCCTAGAAGGTAATAGTCCTGTATGCGAAATTTTTACGACTCTCCTGACTTTATTCCTGAGTAGTTCGAGACATGAATAGCTCGAATGAATCTACCGGCACTAACCGGTAAGGCTAAATATTTTTCTAGACCGATAGTGAACTAGTACCGTGAGGGAAAGGTGAAAAGAACCCCGGAGAGGGGAGTGAAATAGATCTGAAACCATACATCTACAAGGAGTCGGAGGCCTGCGGGCCGACGGCGTGCCTATTGAAGAATGAGCCGGCGAGTGTATCTTTGTCCTTCGTCTAAGTGGTAACCCCACGTAGGCATAGTGAAAGCGAGCGTGTGAATAGCGCGAATATAGGGTAAGGATACGACCCGAAGCGGGATGAGCTTGCCATGTGCAGGGTGAAGCGACTGTAATAGGTCGTGGAGGCCCGAACCGGTTGGCCGTTCAAAACCATCGGATGACTTGTGGTAAGGAGTGAAAAGCTTATCGAATTCCGTAATAGCTGGTTCTCTCCGAAACAGCTTTTGGGTTGGCGTCGTGTGTTCCTCCTGGGGGTAGAGCACTGGAAGGTCTAAATAGGGAGAAATCTCGTTAGACCTATCAAACTCCGAATACCAGGTAGTATAAGCACGGCAGTTAGACTACGGGGGAGAAGCTCCGTTGGTCAAAAGGGAAACAGCCCAGATCGCCAGTTAAGGTCCCAAAATATATACTCAGTGCAAACGGAGGAGGTGAGGATTCATCAACAGTCAGGATGTTGGCTTAGAAGCAGCCATCATTTAAAGAAAGCGTAA
>CAYRMU010000057.1:0-3429 GCA_964425655.1 uncultured Candidatus Saccharibacteria bacterium
TTCTTGAGCTGGATGATGAAGTCTCCGATTGTGTCGCTTACCATGATGATTTTGTAATACCTGGTATATGACCCTCGTGCGCTGCTTCACGGAAGCAGATACGGCAGAGGTCGAAATCGCGGAGGTATCCGTGCTTGCGGCCGCAAGTGCTGCAACGGCGGACAACTCGTGACTTGTACTTTGGTACGCGACTAGCGCGTAGCAGAATTGATTTTCGTGCCACAGTATTTTGTTATGAATTTTGTTTGGAGCTGTTTCACCGAGAATCGGTGACTACACTCCCTAATAATCCGGCTCTTTAGAGCCTTCAGCGCAAACGCATAGCATGAAATTCGCATTCCCTGGTCTCCTTATACAAGGTGAGCGGGGTGCGTTCATAACTCAGCCAAAAATGGTATGAGATAGCGTTTGTCGCGTCGGGAACAAATATACCCTAGATTGGCAAAAACACAAGCGTTTTTGGGCGTTTTTATAAAAAAAGACGCACAAGGAATCCTTGTGCGTCAAAGAGTCGGGTTTCATCAGTTTAATCTACGTTCGAGCGTCCTCTACCGGTGTGATGGTAAATCTCTGCCAGCACTACCCACAGGAGGTAGGCCAGGAGTCCATCAGCTACCCAGTGCCAAGGAATCGGCAGAAAGACGCCGTTGGCGATCAGGAACTTGGGCAAAGTGCGGTGCATCGCTGTCCGCATAAAGAGACCATTGGTCCGCTGCAAGACGTAGACGATGACACCGGCCACCACGAGGATGATCCCCATGTAGAGCATGTATCTTCCCTTTCTTTGTTTACAGGAAGGAGGTTAGTTGTCGCGACGCCGAGCGATCCGCCGTTGCAGATTCTGCTCTTTGCGATTCAGCCAATCGCGTACACCATGGAAACAAAGTACAACCAGCGCGAATGCGGTGGTTACCGCTGGTGCGGTCCACCAAATCGACGGGTGTAGTGTGTCAGGGATAAGCACCCCAACACTGAACCAAAACAGCAGTGTTGACGTCCACCAGAAGATGCGGTGGTTCATGACGCCGTACGTCATCCGCATGTAGCCACCCATAAACCCAAGAAAGAGGGTCAGGAAGGGCCAGTACGGGATGAGGTAGTCAAGAAAGCTCGTTTCGGATTCCATCGTTCGTCCTTTCATTGGTTTCAGGTTTGGGCTGAGGCGGAGCCTTAGCCTGCTCTGCAGCCTTCGCGGCTTTCGCCAGCCGCTCAGCTTTCTTCAGTCGATGGTACTCACGCCAACCAACCCGCATAAACAGCTGCCGGTCGTAGCGTTTACGAATCACGTACTCGACACGCGCGATTGCCCGTCGCTTTCGTTCAGCAGGAGTCCGCCGACGAAAACGTGGCATAAACCTCGCCAACAAGGCCGAGAATCCATTTACCCACTTGAAGAGCAAGTTGGCAAAGGGAATCTTTTGCGCCAAGAAGAGAATCTTTCCCCATAGATAGGAGAACAGTGTAGTCACAAGCGCTGGAATCTTAATGAATCCCAACCACAACGCCAGGTATACCCAGAAGGCGGAGTAGAAGAAGATAAAGAAGATGAGCGCGAAGAGGAGGCCGATTGCCCATCCGGCGTAGTCACCAAACATGTGTTCGGCACGCAGCCAAGCCATAAAGCGATCACGCGACGCTAAGAGGATCAACCGCTTACGTTGAATCCAAAGCTTAAACCGTCGACGTTGCCTTGGTGGCAGCAGCCACAGCACCACGTACGGGAGAAATGAAATGATGATGACGCGCTTCGGCACCTCGATGAGGAGCCAATGCGCACCCATTTTCTTAACCCAAATCATGGCGGCTCGAATGACGACTGTGATATCAAACGTCTGCACAAAAAACACCAGGTCAGTCCACAGGGCGTGGAGCAATTGGTGCAAATCGTGCTTAATCGTCCAATATCCACCGTATCCAATTGAAAGCACTGCCCCGAGGAGCAGCACCAGGCGACCTAAGGTTCCCATGCGTACTCCCTGCGGCTGCGTTAGTTCTTTTGATGTATAAAGAACGAGTGAACTTTTCTCTTATTTTTATAATGACATTTTAATATAAAAAGTCAATACAGCTCTGCCACGATGTTGCATTTTCTTATTTTCGTTGTATTGTTGCGCGCAGTCTGTTCTCCACAACAAGGACATCCCCAATGCCGCAACTATCCCTCCCCCGCAGCGGGACGGTTACCCTGATTTTGTTTGTCATGACCTTCGGGGTCATGGCGATGGTTTTCTCTTGGCACGGCTTTGCGTACATGCTTGGCACTATCCTCTTCGGGGTCGGTGTCCAACCGCACGTGAAGCAGCTTGCAACTGAAGGACACCGTATTTCGTTTGCTTGGAGTTGGCGCAAGAAACGCTTCGAGCGTACATTCCGACTCCAGGTGAGAAGCGAAGCGATGGCACGTGCCCTCTTTAGCTGGTCGGCTGGACTCCTCGTCGTTGCCATCGTGCCAGTCATGGCGTACGTGCTCCAAAAGCAAGGTGTCACCTTTGCTTCGAGACTGCAAGACCAAGAAGTGCTTATTCGTGAACAGGCTAACAGCCTGCTCATCTGGGCACAAAGCTTTGCACCCACCATCATCCCCGAAGGTGATATCGGCAGTGTCTTTGGGGGTGTTGTAAGCCAGCTCTTTGGTGACCTCAAGAATGTCACTCTGGCCGTAGCTGAACAAGGCCTCAAACTTACCTCGGTAATCTTGAAGGACTGGGTTCTCTTGGGTATCAGTGCGCTCCTCATCGCCACCTTGCTCGGCAACTGGGATACGGAAGTGACCCGGTTTCGGAGCATTGTTTCAGGCGGCATCAGCAATGATCGCCTCCGGCAGAGCACCCTACGCTTCCTCGAGCTCTACCAAGACGGCCTTTCAGTCTTGATGATTGGCTTTCTTGAGGTCTTCGCGACACTGACGGTCCTCTACATTGCTGCCATGGTTATCTTTCCGTTCAACCTGAGCTTCGGCGCCATCCTCTTGATTGCGCTCACGCTCGGCGCTATCACTGCAGTCTGGAAGATTGGTGGCGCGATTGCGATGGTAGTGGGAGCCTTGCTCATCCTGCTCAACTTCGAAGCGGGCTTGAGCTGGTTTGGTCTTGGCTACTTCAGCTTTGGGTTCTTCCCGGACATCCTCATCAAGGTGACGGCAATCCTCATCATCTCCAAAGTTTTGGGGTTACTTGAAGCCTACAACTTCACCCCGAGCGTGATTGGGAAAAAGCTCAACCTCACCAAGATGCAGATGGTCTCGACCATTCTCATCTGGGCCTTGGGGAGCGGCTTCTTCGGGATGATTTGGGGCGTGCTCCTCATGCTCCTCTTCCAAGCCTCGATGCGATTGACTGCTGAACAAGCTGAAGAACCTACGTTGGTCTTCGCGAGCCGTCGCACCGATGCATCATCTAAAGTTATCTAACGTACCTCTACCCTGACACA
>CAYRMU010000058.1:0-3377 GCA_964425655.1 uncultured Candidatus Saccharibacteria bacterium
TAGGTATACTGCCAGGGCTTAAAATAAACACTTTTTACATTTTTATGGCCAAATTACCACACCAAGAACGTTCATTAGTCCTCTTAAAGCCTGATACAGTCCAGCGCTCACTCGTTGGCGAAGTCATCAAGCGTTTTGAGCAGACTGGGCTCAAGATTTCAGCAATGAAGATGGTTGTTCCGACAGAAGAGCAGCTTTTGACCCATTACAACAAGGACGATGCGTGGTACGAGCGCAAAGGAAAGGGTATCGTAGAAGAGCTCAAGAGTCAGGGGAAAGAGATTACCAAGGAGCCAATCGAGTATGGGAAAGACATCATTCTTACCATTGTTCGCTACATGACCGCAGCACCGGTAGTCGCTATGATCCTTGAGGGGAACAAGGCAGTAGGGGTGGTAACGAAAATTGTTGGTTCAACCGAGCCTTCAACCTCAGATGTTGGTACTATCCGTGGTGACTACACCGTAGACTCATACGCGCATGCCACCTTTGAAAACCGCGCAGTTCGTAACTTGGTGCACCAATCAGAGTCGCCAGAAGAAGCAGAACGCGAGATTGCCATTTGGTTCAAGGATGAAGAGGTGATGAACTATGTGACCGCGCAGGAGCGCATCATGTACGACGTAAACTTCGACGGCACTAAAGAGTAGTTTTTAGCGAGCTACTTTGTTGGGCTGCAGTAAAATTTAGCTCACCGTATATTGAATACGGCTCGCAAAATTTTCTTTGCCCGCCGCGTATCTCATCTAAAAATCTACTCTTTGGCACAAAAGCCAGATACAAAACAAAGCGCCCTCCCTGGACCTATGTCCCAGTCGGGCGCTTTTGTTTGCCTTCCTCGCTTCTCTGTGCACTTTGTGAGCTGCTCTAAATTTATACTAAAGTCCGACTATCATACTTGTTTTGACCAAGGGTTCCCCTTGGTCAAAAGATAGCTATTTCGTAGTATATAAACTGTCCCCATCTTCACCTTTGACAGCTTTTTGTGGCGTATTGGGTAAATCTTTATAAAATTACTACTTCTTAAAAAAGTGCGTGCTATACTCACCAGCGGAACCACATTAACGTATGTTTTTCTTAAGTATTGCTCAGGGCTGCCTGTAGTCGCAATTGGTGCTGAGAACTCGAACAGAGATTTCAAATAGTCCGATTGGAAATGGTGCCCACTTGTTTTCTCAAGTTATGAGCATACGGTTGTGGTTCCAGCAATGTACCCCTCACTTCGGTGAGGGGTTTGTTGTTTCCCCTCGGACTCTCCTAGGGGAAACAATGCCTATTCTGACCAAGGAGAATCCTTGGTCAGAATAACAGTTTTGCCTAGGGCTTTCCTAGGCAGAGATTGAGGCTGTTATGTGCTACCATACGTTTATGAGTATCACGGTCCAAACGAAGCTACTTTTAATCACCTTTGCCACTTTGGCAGCGCTGCATATTCTCGCCATTGAGCTCTCGCTCTACTGGCATTTTTGGTGGTTTGATATCCCGATGCACTTTTTTGGAGGTACTATTGTAGCGCTCGGTTTGTACACCTTGCGCGATATACGTTTCCCGCTCCCTAAAATAATGTTTCGGCTGACACCTTTTTTGCTGGCTGTACTTATCGTGGCGCTTATCTGGGAAGGCTTTGAGCTATGGGCAGGCATACCAATTGAGCCTGACTTCCTCCTCGATACCGGAATTGACCTCGTGATGGGGCTCTTGGGCGGCTTCCTCGGCTACCATCTTGGCCAACGGTTAGATACGTTATAATAGAACCTATATGACAACAACACTGGGCTTTTACGGAGGGGTGGGGAGTGTGACGGGAGCGAACTTTGTCCTTGATACCGGTGCCGTCGCTATTATGGTTGACTGCGGTCTTGTGCAGGGGGATAAATTTGCCGATGATTTCAATGCTGAGCCTTTTGTGTATACACCGGCTGACATCGATGTACTCATCGTGACCCATGCGCATGCCGATCACATTGGACGCATTCCAAAGCTCGTAAAGGATGGTTTTCATGGCGTTATCTACTCAACGCCGCCAACTCGAGACTTGGCAAATATCATGCTCCGCGACGCCGTAAAGGTGATGCAGTATGAACACGAACGATACGGCACCACGGTGCTCTACGACGAGGGTGACGTCGACGCGAGCTTGAAGCTCTGGCAAGTCCAGCCATACCATACTGAATTTCAGCTGCCCGATGGTATCCAGGTCCATTTTGAAGATGCTGGGCACATTCTTGGTTCAGCCATGGTACACCTCGTGCGTGAGGGAAAGAAGATTGTCTTTACCGGCGACATCGGCAACGTGCCACAGCCGCTCCTCAATCCTCCTACGGTACCAAAAGAGTATGACTATCTCGTGATGGAGAGCGTCTATGGCGACCGTCTTCACGAAGAGGTTAAAGAGCGGACTGACCTCTTAAAGTATCAGCTTCTTGAAACGCAACGTTCGAAGGGTACCTTGATTATCCCTGCCTTCAGTCTTGAGCGAACGCAGGGGATGCTGCTTGAAATCAATAACCTGGTGGAGCAGGGCGAGGTGCCTGCAATGCCGGTTTTCCTCGATTCACCACTAGCTATCTCCGTTACCGAAATATACCGCAAGTATGGTGATTACCTCAAAACAGCGGTGCAGGAGCAGATTGCTGGCGGCGATGATATCTTCAACTTCGATGGGCTCACGTTTGCCAAAACGGTGAAAGACTCACACGAAATCGATAGCACGCCAGGGCCAAAGGTGATTATTGCCGGCAGTGGTATGAGCCACGGTGGTCGTATCTTGCGCCACGAGCAGAACTTGCTCGATGACCCAAAGACCACTGTACTCCTCGTTGGCTACCAAGCAGTTGGGAGCCTTGGGCGTCTTATTCATGACGGCGCCAAGCGCGTGAAGGTCGATGGTGAATGGGTAAAAGTGCGCGCCAAAGTAGCGAAGATTCGTGGCTACTCAGGGCACGCTGACCGTGACCAGCTCGTTAACTTAGTCGCTGGCGGGGGAGATAGAGCAAAGGAAGTATTTGTGGTGATGGGTGAGGAGCGTTCGTCATTGTTCTTGGTTCAGCGCCTACGTGACTACCTTGGGCTCAATGCCAAGGCTCCGAGTCAAAATGAAGAGGTGGCAATTGATTTTTAGACACTGACCGAAACAACAATAAAACCCGGAGCGAATGCTCCGGGTTTTATTGTTGTTTTAGTTTGAAACTATTTAGCAGCTTCTACTACCTTAGCGAATGATTCTGGTCGGTCTTTTGCAAGAATAGCGAGAATCTTTCGGTCGAGGATGATGTTCTTATCAGAGAGTGCCTTAACGAAGCGACTGTACTTCAAGTCAAACGGACGAAGGGCAGCACTGATGCGGACGATGAAGAGTCGACGGAAGTCATTCTTCT
>CAYRMU010000059.1:0-3309 GCA_964425655.1 uncultured Candidatus Saccharibacteria bacterium
TTAGCTCAGTTGGTAGAGCAGCTCCCTCTTAAGGAGACGGTCCAAGGTTCGAGCCCTTGAAGGCGCACCAGAGCAAAACTAAGACCCTCAGACACAAGTCTGAGGGTCTTAGTTTTAGTACGAGACCTGCGTCTCGTACGGCTCTGGTGCGAGACGGAGATATGTTTCTATTTCCTTCCTAGAAATATAAACGGTCGGGTCCGGGCTGGAGGTCGTTAAGAGCGTGAGCGAATTACGAACCTGGCGGCCATATGTGAAGGATGGGGTGACCCCTTGAGTGTTCACAAAAAACCTTTCAATCGATTGAAAGGTTTTCTTGTTTATGTTTTTGGTGTTAGCTAGCCCGCAGCTTTGTTTTCTTGAAATGTACCGGCCTTCGGTTGGCGTTATACCAACGCGCATACTTCTTCTTCCAGGTCTCGGGAAGTTTATCAAACGCAATGCACCAGTACGAGCAGTAGCCGTGCTTCTTTTCGATACAGTCCCCACAGCCTAAAAAGAGCACATGGCAGACTTGGTTCTTGCAGTGGAAGTGTTCATCAGTTTTATTGGTGCGGCAAAGGTGGCAGTACGAGATGACCTCGTCCCCTATCTTTTCACCTAGGCGTTCATCGAAGACGAAGTTTTTGCCTTTAAACTTGTTCTCTAAGCCCTCCCGCTCCACTTGGTGCTTGTAGTCAATCACCCCACCTTTAAGGTGCTTCACATCTTCAAAGCCATTGTGCTTTAGCCACGCACTCGCCTTCTCGCAGCGAATACCCCCGGTGCAGTAGAGCGCTACCTTCTTCCCTTTATGCTCGGCCAAAATCTTCGGCACAATCGCGAGCTCTTCACGAAACGTATCAACGTCCGGGCGAATCGCCCCTTCAAAGTGCCCAATCTCGCTTTCGTAGGCATTACGCATATCAACCACCACTGCATCGGGATTATTGATATACTCATTCATCTCTTTTGCAGTGAGGTACTCACCGGTGTTCGTCACATCAAAGCTTGCGTCATCGAGCCCGTCAGCCACTACTTTCTTGCGTACTTTGATATCTAGTTTATAGAACGACGGAATCTGCCCTTCCTCTACGGCAAACTTGTACGGAATTCCGTAGAATTCAGACTTACTCTTCATGTACGCGTCAAACTGATCCCAGTGCGCTCGAGGAACGTTCATTTGGGCATTAATTCCCTCGCTGGCGACATAGATACGTCCAAAGCAACCAAGCAGGCTAAAGCGCTCAAATAACTCCTTTTGGAGCGCTACTGGGTCGGCAATACGCACGTACTTATAGAACGACAGGGTAACGCGTGGAATACCATCGTTTTGTACCGCTGCCTTTTTTTCCTCTCGTGGACGCAGGTCTCGTTTCATGGGCCCAAGAATACACCCGGAAAGCACCCCTGACAAGCCAATTTTAGCCATAGAGCGTGAAAATACGTTGCAAAACTTAGCTATTATGAGCGTACATTTATTGACTTTTAGCTCATTCTGTGCTATTATACTAACCAGAGAAGAAACCTGCGGCCGGAGCCTTCGCTCCCCTCCCGCTCTTTGACAAAGGAATACCTAATGTCCACTAAATATCTATTCTATGTAGCTGGAGGCATCATTCTCTTCAGCCTCACAATGCTCCACCCCCTCGGACAAATCGTCATGGGTGTCGTGACCGCCCTCATGATTGTCATCTTCATCCTTGCACTGGTTTCTCCGCTCTACGCACCGGCACTTACCAACAAACCGATGAACGGCCAACGAAGCGGTTTTCACCTCTTCACGTTTATCGAGCCGGGTCAGGTAAAACTTATCGAACGTGGTGAGAGCCTCGTTCGTATGGTTATGAACACTGACGGAAAAAGCTTCCAGGGAGGCGCTGACCCGGTAGAACGCTGGACCATCGTCGATGGAGTCAATGACCCACTTGAAGGAGTTAATCCCTTCATCAAACCGTGGGCCAGATATGTCTTCAAGACAACGGGTGCTGTATTCACCGGTATCTATCCCTACCAACAGGTACGGGAGTACCGACTGGAGCGTACCAAGATCAAGCGTAAGGAACCGACTGGTGATCGTCAGGTTGGGATGAGTAATCTCCACCTTGAAGTCACTGAAGACTACAGTGATCACTACCGGCTTCGTCAGTTCCTCTACCCGATGCATATCACTGGTGCCGAGACCAAGGACAAGATTCCGCTCGACATCATTGGTGTTGCGAAGATGGAGGTCAAGAACCCGCATCGTGCAGCGTACGGAACTGATCGCTGGGACGCAGCGGTGGTTAACCTGACCACCAACGCTATCGGCGAGAAGACCAAAACGCTCACCCTCGATAAGTCCCTGACTGCCTCGTCGGCAGACGGAGCAAAAACGGTCGCTAAGGCTGTCAAAGGCATTCAGTCCGACTTGAAAGATACTGGTATCGAAATCGGTGGGTTTGACGTTCTTGAAATCAACCCCAACCTCGACGAAGAAGGCCTTCGTATCCTTGCTGCCGAGGCACTCGCCAAACAGCAAGCCAAGGCGACCCGTGAAGACGGTGCCGCCAGAAGTGACGTGATTCGGAGCATTAATGCCGCCAACAAAGAAGCTGGCGAACTCTCCATCAAGACGATGGAAACCGAAGCGATGGTTCGTGCCGCAGAAGCCGCCGGTAAAGGCGGTGGGATTGTCATCCTGACCGCCCCTGGCACTAACACTATTGACCCTGCTCAGGCAGCCATCCTAGGTGAACTGAAGCAGCTCAACAAAAAGGGCTAAACGATGAACTATTACTATTACGCACTTTTGATTGTACTCATAGTTATCGTACTGCTGGTTGCCTTAACTTTACCAGCCGTCATGATGAGCTTCAAAAGGAAGCAGGACACTAGCAATAGCGGGACAGCGCCCACCACGGGCGCTGGAGACGACAAATCAAAACCCGCAGCGAAAGCTGCCGAGCCTGAAAAAAAGAAGGTGAAGGAGAAAAAGTTTGAAGTCACCTGGTCTTGGTGGCTCTTCCTGTACAGTTTTCTGATTGCAGGATTCGTCATCCCCTCGTTGATGGCTGACAGCCTTTCAACCAGGGACACGTGGCTTCTCGTTATCCTGGTCTCGGTGGCTGCCACCTATGCGGTGGCCACTATGCTTAAGTACCAGTTCGACTTTGACGATGCGGTGGGAAAGGTAAACAAGATTGCGGTGGGACTGCTGATTCTTGGTTTTGCATTTCTCTTGTTTCAAAACAACTTCAGCACGACCGCAACACTCAAGGATGCTGGAACACGTACGAGTGGCTTCACGTCAGGGATTAAAGAGTTTCTGGCTGGAAAGAGATATGGCAG
>CAYRMU010000060.1:0-1528 GCA_964425655.1 uncultured Candidatus Saccharibacteria bacterium
CATATGACATACATATACTTATACCTGCTCACCGTGCCCGCCTTCTTTATTATTGATATGATCTGGCTTGGCTTTGTAGCCAACAAGTTCTACCAAAGTCAGCTGTACCACTTGCTCGGCCCAATTAATTGGACTGCTGCCATTGTGTTCTACCTTATCTACATTGTTGGTATTCTCATTTTTGCCGTCATCCCTGGCCTTGAGGCTGGTTCATGGCAAAAAGCCCTTATCCTCGGCGCCCTCTTTGGCTTCTTCTGCTACGCCACCTATGACTTCACCAACCTGGCTACCCTCAAAGACTGGCCGGTGCTGGTCGTCGTGGTTGATATTATTTGGGGCACGGTGTTAACGGGTTCTGTGGCAACTGTTAGTTACTACCTCGGCAAGACCTTCTTGTACTAAACTATGCTAAGCATTCTCATAGGGGTCAGTGCCGTTATTATATGCTTCGTATCAACGTTGTTTATCATTTCTGTATGGCTTAAGCGAAATGATATCGCTGACGTTGCCTGGGGCCCGGGCATAGCACTCGCTAGCTGGAGCGCTTGGTACCTTGCTGGACAACCAGCCACTACAACAACACTCGTAGTCCTTGGTCTCGTGAGCATCTGGGCCACCAGGCTTGGTGTACGCATTTACCGCAAGAACAAGCGCAAAGGTGAGGATGCTCGTTACGCACGCTGGCGGGCAGACTGGGGGCGTAGTTTTTACTTCCGTAGCTATCTTCAGGTATACCTCCTCCAGGGTGCACTCATGGTTGTGGTAGCGTACAGCGCTATCCATGCGAGCATCTATGCCATCGAAGTTTCTGGCAGCCTTCCCCTGCTCATTCTCGGTGGTGCACTCTGGCTCATAGGTTTCTTTTTTGAAAGTGTTGGCGACGCACAGCTCGATACGTTCCTCAAAAATCCAGAGAACAAAGGTCGCCTCATGCGCTACGGACTCTGGCAGTACTCACGCCACCCAAACTACTTTGGTGAAGTCACCATGTGGTGGGGTATTTGGCTCATGATTCTTCCCCTCCCCCTCTCTGCCTTAGCTCTAGTGAGTCCATTCACCATCACCGGTCTCATTCTCTTTGTCTCCGGTATCCCACTTCTCGAAGCGGGGCTTGCCAAGCATCCTGAATTTGCTGAGTACAAACGGACTACCAGTGTGTTTATTCCGTGGTGGCCAAAGCAGTAACTCTCTATACTGCCGTTGAAAAAAAGTGCTGAGTGTAGTAGTCTGTGAGGCACCTGAAGTTTGTATTTCAGGTGTCCCTGTAAGCAGAGCTTGCATCGACGGCATTCACGAAAGATGCCTACCGTCATCGTGCTTATCTCCAGAAAAACTAGATACGTAAGCAAGCTTCCGCACTTAGTTTTCTGAAGATAACCCAAGGCTAATCGCCTTGCCGTTCATTTGTCGATGTAGCTCAGTTGGTTAGAGCGCAGCACTCATAAAGCTGAGGTCGGAGGATCGTTCCCTCCCATCGACACAAAACAAAGAACCGCCATTAGGCGGTTCTTTGTTTTGTGTCGATGGA
>CAYRMU010000060.1:1628-3188 GCA_964425655.1 uncultured Candidatus Saccharibacteria bacterium
TGGACACAACACTCCCTCAGCAACCCCAATATCCTCTGGCTTCCCCACTGGAAGCCAGAGTGATTGCTCTACCACTGCCACCTGATTATCCTGCGCAAACGCGGTCACCATGTCAGTGGCGTACAATTCACCACTTTCAGAGACCGGTACATCGTAGGAGAAGATACTTAGGTCAAGCACCATACCGCCAATATTGATGAGGTTTGAGGGTGGAACCTGCGGCTTCTCAACGATGGCTGCCAGTGTGCCGTCAGCATTGAGTTCCAGTACCCCAAAGAGCGATGGAGTACTTGAACGAGCGGCCAGCATCGCGTATGGGTACGAGACCACTGTTTTAAGGGCAGCTGCGCCATGAATATCATCGGCGTACATAAAGAGAAACCTCCCGGTTATATGTGGTTCTGCCTTTTTGAGGGCATCACCTGTCCCACCAGAAAAATTATCTTGGGTTACGTATATCACGTTTCGCCCACAAAATTTGCTCCCACAGAATGCCCTGATTTGTTCTTCGAGGTACCCAACTACCAGAATGATTTCATCAATTTCTGGAGGTAGGGCCTCAACGATATGTTGCAGTAACGGTTTACCGCACACGAGAATAAGCGGCTTCGGTGTATGTTCGGTTAACGGACGCATGCGCGTCCCCTTTCCAGCGGCGAGTATGACACACTGCATAGAAGTTTCTTAGACCGCCGGACAAATCTTTGCCTCGGCGCGCGTGACATCTTCCGGGTAACCAATCGCCAGCCACAGCTGTTCCTCCACCACCGCAATCGGATACTTTTCTTTGTAGCGCATGATAATTTCTGGCATAAAGAATTCGTTATTGATCGGTGCCTGAGGCGGGAAATCAAACACGTGCTGATCAAGTACCATTGGCCCCGTAGCCACTAAGTTTGAAGATGGTGCACTTGGCTTTTCGACCATCTCAGCAATAGTGCCGTCTGGGTTACGGACAATTACGCCAAAGCGCTCGGGAGTATCACTCGTGGTGGCCAGAATAGAACGGCTATACGAGACGGCCCGCGCAATGTCGTCCTTACCATGAATATCATCGGCAAACATAAAGAGGAAACGACCGCGGATGAGGTCTTTCGCGAGCCAGAGCGCAGTTGCTGGACCATTGATTTCGACCTGCTCAACGTAGGTGACAGGTCGACCATGAAAAGTGTCACCACAGTACTCGCGAATCATGTCACCGCGATACCCAACCACCATAATGATTTCCTTGATGGCACTCGGAAAGGCTGCAACGATATGGTCAATAAGGGGCTTTCCGCACACTTTAACGAGCGGTTTTGGACAATCATCGGTTAATGGACGAAGACGCGACCCTTTTCCGGCCGCCAAAATAACACATTGCATATACCCCTAGTATACTACGCAGCACCATAATTCGTTAAAATTTGCATAATTAGCCGTAATGTTGTAAAGTGACGGCTGCTCGAATCGTTATGAACGAGAGCGCGCTGTAGGTGGAGTAACGCTTTTACTCCCCTACTATGTATACAGCGGGGTAGAGGAGAGGTACCTCGGGAGGCTCATAGGAAACTGTGACCC
>CAYRMU010000061.1:0-3187 GCA_964425655.1 uncultured Candidatus Saccharibacteria bacterium
CGCTTGATGTAGGCCATCAGTGACGGCTCGTAGATGTACCACGAGCGCCCAGCGAGTCGCGCCTCCACTTTGCCGCCCCGAGCCAGCTGCCCCACGTAGTCGGAGGTATACCGGTGCTCACGCGCCAGTTCACTGGCTTTAATGTACACCTTTCCATCGAACAAACGTGTCTTCATGTGCACCTAGTATACCAAACACTCGCTCGCACAAAGGTGCTGTTGACGAATAGTCTGTGACTGCTATCGTTCACAGTAGAGCTCTTCACCACACAGTAACGGAGGCTGCCATGACTGACACGATTGTTCTCGGTGGACTCACCGTTCGTATCCCCGATATTGATGACTTCTCCTACGAAGCACTTCTGCCAGAGTTGTTTGATGAGCATCAACGCTTGCAGGCTTCGGCAGTGATGCCTCATGGCATCTTTCAGCATGTGGCTGTTCTTCAGCTTGAGCCCGAGTTTTTGTCCATCATTGATGAACACACGCCACCCACTGGTAGCAAACAAACCACCAGTGATGCCTCTCCGTGGAGTCGCCACCAGTGCGCCAAAGCTGAGGTGATCTACATCACCTACATCGATATCATTTGTGCCGAATTAGTTCAGGAATCAAATAAGGCCAAGAAGCACACCGCGAAGCTCCAGCGTCGCACCAAAGCCAACCTGACTGATCTCACCATTGCTCGTATGCTCGTCTTGCTCCTCGATGCGGTCGACAACCTCGAGACGTACCTCCTTGAAAATATGCACGACAAAACAAGTAGCTAACCTTTTGCCTCTGGCAAAAGGTTTTTTGTATGTATGAACTAGTAGATAAACGCAGCGTCTTCTTTCAAAATCGCTTGGTACGGGAGCGGAGCACCAGCTTCAGCAGTCATATACGGGGCTTGGCGTTGCGTGAAGCCGACGATCTCCTTCGTATCGGCCTCCTTCCACTTCTTCCAAATGGTTTTAATGAGTTGGAGCTCTTCTTTAGAGAGCTGTGAGAGCTTCGTCTTTTGCGATGTGCGCGTCTCTTCAATCACGTACATATGGTAGTCCTCCCGGAGCACCTGGGTGATGTTGAGCTCACCACGCTCCTCAAGCTGCTCGACGAGCGCAAAGTAGGCATCAGCGACCGGGCCAAAGTCGAGCTTGCGGTACGTCATACCGCTCATACTCGTTTTGTGCGCGTAGTACCAAGCAAAGTCAGCCAGGTAGAGGAGCTTCGCAAGCTTGGTTTTCTTCACCGGTGTATCGGTGCGCTTCGCTTCACGCAAGAAGGCTAAGAGCATGGCCTTGTACTTCGCTTCGTCCGGTACCTGCATACGCAAGAGCTCATCGAGCGTAATGGAGAAGAGTGACACGACCGCAACAGCTTCAGCTAGGCTGAGTTCCTTCGTGCCTTTCTCGAGCGCTACGTACGATGCGCGTGACATCTCAAGGACGGCTGCTACTGCTGCCTGGGAGAGATCACGTTCTTCGCGGAGTTGTTTTAAAAATGTGCCGTAGGTTGTTTTCATACCCTCAGTATACACGTAGTGTGTCAAAATACTGACACTTAGTAATGATATTTATGACATAGCTACCAGCTCGCACTTCCGCAGTTCTGCATTTAACATACGGCTCAATTAGGGTAGTATTAGGGCTATGTCAAACAATCGTTATATCAACCCGAGTGGGTTTCCGGAGAATCTTCCTGCTGAGCAGCTCGTTGAAGACGCCATGAAGGCCACCTTTGCCGATACCGCTTCCGCCTATGGCTACACCCACCTCGAAACCGCTTCGGTCGAGTACATGGACACGCTCGCTTCAAAGGGTGACGTAAGTAAGGAGATCTACACCATCGGCCGTGCGCTCGCTGAAGGTGAAAACAGTGAAGAAGCCCAGCGTGGCCTCCACTTCGATTTAACCGTGCCCTTTGCGCGGTACGTCGCCCAGAACCAAGGCCAGCTCACCTTCCCCTACCGTCGCTTCCAGGTGCAGAAAGTCTGGCGTGGTGAACGCCCCCAGAAAGGCCGCTTCCGTGAGTTCTACCAGGCCGACGTAGACGTCGTCGCGCGTGAGAACCTCGCGCTGGCGTTTGATGCCGAAGTACCGCTCGTGATGGCTGAAATCCTCAGCTCATTTGCGCTTGGTTCTATCACCATGCACATTAACAACCGCAAGTTTTTGAACGGCTTGTTTGCCTCCCTTGAAATTGAGCACACCACCGAAGCCCTCCAAGCTATCGATAAGCTCGATAAGATTGGTGAAGCGAAGGTGCGTGAACTCCTCTCAGAGCTCGGCGTCTCCCCTGCTGCCCTTGATACGCTCTTTAGCGTGATTGGCTCGCCTGTTGCTGCAGCGGGCGTTACAGCCTTCCTCGATGGCGTACCGGGCGACAATGAGCTCCTCAGTGAAGGCAAGGCTGAAGTGAAGGAAGTGTTCACTCTCCTCACGGCTGCTGCTCCACGGGCAAATGTGCAGTTTGTCTTCAACCCACGCATCGCTCGTGGCCTTGATTACTACACCGGCACCGTCTACGAAACCACCATCGATGGTCTTGAGAAGTACGGCAGCATCTGTTCAGGTGGCCGGTACGCCGATTTGGCGAGTCGTTTCACCAACCAGCGCCTCCCGGGCGTCGGTATGTCTATCGGCCTCACCCGCCTGCTTTCAATTCTCAAAGAGGAAAAGCTTAAAGACTTCAGTGTGCAATCGAGTGCACAGGTAACTGTCTGCCTCGCCCACGAAGACCAGCTCGTTCCATCACTCAAAACAGCCGAAGCGTTGCGCTCGTACGGCATTAAGACCGAACAAAACTTCAAGCATACCGTGGCCTTAGGCAAGCAAATCGATCAGGCAAAAGAACGCGGTATTCCGTTCGCACTCGTGTGCGAAGCCGACGGCAAGTTCACCTTGTTTGATATCGCTGGCGATACAAAGGAAGTCATTGCTGACATCGAAGGCGTTACCGCGCACATCACCAACTCATAGGTATCGAAAATGGCTCTGTAGCTAATTTGAAAACTTCACCGGGTCACTGACGATAGGTTTCAAGTACTGTTGGTACCGCGGGTCGGTTAGACCAAGCTTGTAGTTAATACGGTTGATGATTACTTTGTACTCTTTGCCAAGCTGACCCCTCGTCGTTATATTGAGTCGAAACGTCGCAGTCTTCCCTTTGGGAATGGTGGCGTAGACCAGGGTGCCAATGGTGGTTTG
>CAYRMU010000062.1:0-3125 GCA_964425655.1 uncultured Candidatus Saccharibacteria bacterium
TCGAAGACCTTGCCTAGTATTTTGTGAGTGAAGCGAAACAAAATACTGACTGACAATTGAACGAGTAAAATGAAAACCTCTGAGTTTTCATTTTTGAGTGAAAGCAGTCAGGAAGCTTCGCTTACAAGGTATACTGGCCAGTAAGCAAAGCTTGCTTTCGCTGCGTTCGCAACTCAAAACAAAGTAAACTTTGTTTTGCTTACTCACTTGCAAAAGTAATGACCGAAATTCCCGCACCCTCCCCAAATACAACAAAACGCGTCACCAGTACTGGTGCGCGTTTTGCAGGGAAAGTTTATTGATTCTGGAGACGTGCAAGGAGTGCTTCAAGGAGTGCTTCAAGGCGCACAATGTATGCGCGGAGGACTGCCTCATCAATCGCTACTTGGTCATTGTGTGACTCGCCATTAATGCGAGCACGATCCTTTGCTCGACTAGCACGGTCTTCAATCTCGAAGTTGAGTACATCATCAACCTCAGCTTCAGTAAGGTTAAAACGCTCTGCTACCTCATCCACGACCTCTTCTCGAGTGTCTGCGTCGGTGTCAAAAACAGTTTTACGGCCGTTTTCAAGCTCTACCTTAACAATGGTGGTGTCAGTAAATACGTCGGCTTCCACTTCGAGGCCATCGTTAGAGTTATCCTCGCGATCCTCATCTTCATCGCGATCATCTTCATCCTCTTCATCCTCATCATCGTCATCCCCGTGGCGGTGATGATCGCGGTCATCTGAATCGTCGTAGTCATCATCTTCATCTTCATCCTCGTCTTCATCATCGTAGTCTTCAATACGTGAATCATCATCGTAGTCCCGACCGTCTTTTGCGTAGGTTGCTGTAGGTACTACCATTGCAATCGTCAGTAGGGCGAGAAGTAGAAAGCGTGTCATAGAAATTATGTAGTGTATACGTAAGGGAGTAAATATTAATAGCGAATCCGCTACATCTTACTAATGGGCGCGTAGGGGGAAAACGTTACATGCCGGGCAGTAAAAAGCCGCTGAGTCACTGCTCAGCGGCTTCAATCTTCACGCTCTTCTTTCGTGCCCGTGGTACCGGTTTGGTCACACCGTGGGCAATAAACACCATTTCATTGAGTACATGTGAGAGCTGCATAGCACGCTTTCGGTCGCCTGCCACTGCCGTGAGCGCATGGGCTACGAGCGCGAGTACCTCATCAATCTCCGTAGTGGCTTTTTCAAACATATCCGGTCGTTTGCTTTGGTACAGTCGTGCCACCAGTGTGTCCGGCAAATCCCAACCAATCTGCTTAATGGAAGGGTGGTGCGCGGTCACCCGTATGGGGTAGGCCAGACTATCTGCTTCAGCTGTGCTACTGGCACGCTTCGGCATGGCGCCGAACCAGGTAAGCTTTCGCGGTGCCCAGGGTTGCCACCAGGGTGCCTGACAATCACTATGCATACGCCAGTGCTGGATAGGGTCCTTGTACTTCGTGGTTCCGATACGTACCACAGACTCATCGTAGTACGTGCCCTTAGGGATAGTCCCGCCACAATTGTGGCAGCTATAGTCATTCCTGGCTCGCGGATGCCGCGATTGAATCAAGATAGGTGGCGCGACGGTGGTCATGCTCACTTCCTCCAATAAGGTTGCAAATCTGCGCCTACTCTACACCGAAGTGGGGAATTGTACAGGTTTGGTAATATTTATTGGCTCCGCTGTTCGAATCTCTCCCGCAAGCAAAGAGAGATTCGCCCCGCTTTTTCTAATTCGCTGCGCTCATAAGAACGCTGGGCGCAGCTCGCCGGCCCAAAGGGTCCCCGGCTCCGCTGTTCGAATCTCTCTCCCTCTCGCTCGCACAAACAAAAACAACGCATAACGCGTTGCTTTTGGTGCTCGCGGAGGGAGAGAGATTCGAACTCTCGGACCCCGTAAAGAGTCTCCTGTTTTCAAGACAGGTGCAATCGACCACTCTGCCATCCCTCCAGTGTCTACTGTATGTAGGTGGTCGATTTGCATCGTCCTCCTTGCACCTCGTAAACATCGGTGCATCCGCGCTCTAGCGATCGCGGAACGGATGAAATATGAAGTAGTTCATATTTCATCCACTCTGCCATCCCTCCAAATATTCATTCGATTGAATGTGCACGATACTACCAGATTAGGTGGAAAAAGTACACTAGGGTCATGCTACAATCTACCTATCTATGGATGAAACCGTTACCAGTATTACCTGGGAAGCACTTGAGCACACCCACGCCCCAAAAGCCTCCGATTGGTTTTGGGTGCTTGGTATTGTGACGCTTGCAATAGCGGTAGCAGCGATTCTGCTCGGTAACACCCTATTTGGAGTGGTGGTCTTGCTGGCTGGAATAACTGTGGGTATTGCTGCCACCAGGCCACCGCACGTTATTCCCTATGCAGTCACAACGCGCGGGATTCGCGTTGACGATATAGTCTACCCCTACAGTACCCTCGAGACATTTTATATTGATGAGGCTAACGAGAGTGGACCACAGCTTCTGGTTCGTTCAGGAAAGATGTTCATGCCGTTATTTGTTATCCCGCTCCCGGAAGAATATGTAGATGATGTTGAGGCTTTGATTGCTGCCCGTCTCCCAGAGGAGCACCTTGAGGAACCCTTCCATATCAAATTATTTGAATTTTTTGGCTTCTAATCATTTTTTGAGGTTAGCTAAAAGATAGGTGACAGAGTGTAGACAATATGCTAACATCGTGTCCACGCTCTCATAGTTTAATGGATAGAATGCAGGATTGCGGTTCCTGCGATCTAGGTTCGATTCCTGGTGAGAGCACAATCAAGTAAACAAAAGAACCATCATTCTAAGAATGATGGTTCTTTTGTTTAGAAAGCAAACTGCTTTGCTTTCGTGCTTGATTGTGAAACGGAGACATGTTTCTGTTCTTCCTAGAACAAAAACAGTCGAGTTGGGGCAGCAAGTACTTATGAGCATAGCGAATTAGTAACTTGCGCCAAACAACGTGCTCTCACAGCAAAACCTGGGAGGCTCTGCGTCAGGAATCGAAGCCCAATTGGGGTACTGGTCCTGTAAGGATCGAACTTCCTAGTGAGAATATTCGTCACCCTCTCTTCTGGTGACCCACCTCATAATTTGCTATCCTACCCCTATGCGAATACTAGGA
>CAYRMU010000063.1:0-3023 GCA_964425655.1 uncultured Candidatus Saccharibacteria bacterium
GCATGGTAGAATGCCTACTATATGGAGAGAACCGTTCCTTTTTTGAATGGCTGCATTTCGCTTGTAGCATTCATCGTTGCTCTTTCACTCGTGCTCTACATGCTCGTGGCATTTATTGCGGGTGCGTTTGATGTAGTCATGCTCATGTCGGAGACAATCTTTATGTCTTCAGAAGAGCGACAGAGTATCTTCGTAGTTCTCAATGGCGACTTCCTCTACAACATTGCGTTCTTGATTGTGCTCATGAAGGCGTTTGGTGTGCTTACCGGCTACATGCGTCAACACACTATTGATGTGCGTGCAGTGGTTGAGCTCTTTATCGTGGCTGCCGCGCTTGAGCTTTTGTTCAATAGTGTCGCGTACAGTGACCATATGCAGTTTGTGCTCGCACTCACGGCTGCTGCGTTCTTTGCAGTGTATGCGCTTCGGTACCATGCGCGCGCGATTCTCGAACGACTCGCTCCGGTAGATACGACGCCTGAAGAAGCGATTCGAGAAGTAGCTGCTACTGTTGCGTCCACACCACGACAGCGACCAAAGGTTACGAAAATTAAAAAACAGGTAGCTCCTCCAGAGGTTGTGCCAAAGAAAGTATCTCGCGTTTCAAAAACAGTGCGATAGGTACATAGAGAAAAACACAGGTGGCGTTTGGCCACCTGTGTTTGTATTTAGGATACGAAGCGGTGCACGATGAGGAGTGCAATAAAGGCCAGTACGGCGTAGAAGACTTGTTTCATAGTCTTCTAAGTATACAAAAAGTAGTTCGGTTGGTAAAAGAAAAACCGGGCGCACGTGGTGCGCCCGGGTAGTATGGGTGTTACCCCACGCATTCAGTCCAAGGCCCAAGGCCTTCAACCTTGTAGAGGATGATGCCGTATTCAACATTTTCTTCCGGTTCACGGATGTTGAAGTCATCAGGCTCAAGGTTGGTGCCATGCTTGGCATTGTACCGATCGATGATGGCAGGGTCGGGATGGTATTTTTCCCGCAGCTGCATAATGCCAACGACGTCGCGGACGGTTGGGTTGCGCAGCAGGCTGCCGTTTTCATCGTAATGACGGAAGTCTGACTCACAGTCGACTATCGGAATCATGGCGGTTGCGCCAGCTTCCTTTAGCTTCTGTTTTGTCATTGCTTCAAGACCGGTATTCGGGCTTGCGGCGGCGCTCGTTGCTACAAGGATTGCGGCAGTGAGCGTGGTCACAAGTCTCATCATTCTGTACTTCCTTCAGTCGTTTCAATGATCTCCCTAGCTCAGGGTGAGCTTCTCCGTTTTTTAAGACGGGTCAGGGTGGGGTTTCTTACACATATGCACATTTTGGCTAAAAATATGGCTTATTTTGGTAAAGTGGCCGTTTTGCCAGCCTACGCAACCTAGGTGTGCTTTACTGGCCTTTACCGGGAAAAGGGTGTGCCATAATAAGTGTATGGGGACGAGCAATCAGATAATCATCAGCCAGCTACGTACGCAAATTGAGCGGACAGAAGTTCGCTTGGCAACCTATGCGCGCCAGTACGAAACGTTTCGGGTACTATCGTCTGAAACGAGTGAGGATGAGCGTGAGCTGCAGGTTAGTATTGCGTACTTGTACCACACCTCACTCAGTATCTTAGAAGAGCGAAAGAAAGATTTAGAAGAGTACTGTGATGATGTGCGTGATGTGCTCGCCAGTTTTGAGGAGGTGCTCGACCAAGATCGACAAGAAGAGATGCGGGTAAATCTGCTCGCTGAATGCCGAGCCGAGGTTACAGGTTTGAAAGAAGAGTTAGCTGAGATTGATAGAGGGGTAGCGATGGCTCGCCAGCACGAGCATGAGTTTTTAGCGGGGGAGTAATATTAAAAAACAGCACCACGTCAAGTGGTGCTGTTTTTTATTTGCTGCGGTGGGCTTAGGGGGGATGTTTCGAAGGAGTATACAGAGTATGTACTAACGTTCTTGAACGCAGGTCAAGCGTGCCCTGCAGAAGTAATTAACTAGTTACATTACGACATACGTATATAGACAAAGATATTATTATGTTGTACTATAAAAAAAGTAGTTCACCCAACCTTTACCAGGAGAGTAGTACATGTCGAAAGAAGATAGACCTAGCAACTCTATCCTTGACGGAATGATGGAGCGTCGCACCGTCATCCTTAGTGGAGAGATTAACCACGCATCTACCAGTGAAGTCGGCCAACGACTAATCAGTTTGCAGATGCAGTCGAACAGCCCAATTAATCTCATTATCGACAGCGGCGGTGGGAGCATGGACGCAGCTCTGCGACTGTGTGATCTGATGACTACTATCATGACGGCGCCGGTGCGTGGTATTGCTCTCGGGGAATGCGGCTCAGCCGCGACGTTTGTTATGCTTTACTGCAAGGAACGGATAGGGACACCTTATTCTCGTTTCCTGATTCATTCTGGCACTCGGAGTAAGATCACAATCCCAATTAACCAAACAACTTCGGAGAATCTCGAGCAACTGCTCCGTGACGTGAAGGCAACTGAAGAGATGGTGACCAAACTCTACATGAGCCGACTTACCCCTGTAAGGTGGACTGAGCAAACGTCACAAGACGATCGCCGCAAGTATGTTCATGAACTCATTGGTAGGGGCGACCAACGCTTCGATGACTGGATGTCAGCCGAAGAAGCCGTCGAAGTTGGCTTGATTGAACGGGTAACGAGCGAAAAGCTTGATATCTTTCATAGCTGACACACTCTAACTCTTAGTAATCGCCCCGCTTCCGTCATGGTGGTGGGGTGTTTTTTAATAGTGTACTTATTCCTTGAGCTCGGGGAAGATCTGTCATTACATGAACGGTATACCTTGTGGCTAAATTATTTCGCAAGCTCATAATTTAGCTCGCAAGGTCTTCGATTCCCACGTAAACATGCTCCCAGCATATTTATTCGTGGACTAGGAATCGGTCACGAGTTACTAACTATAATTGTTCGCTACGCTTCAATTCTAGTAAGTACTCTCGACCCCGACTCGCCGGCCCAGAGGGTCCCCGGCTCCGTCTTTCGATTCCC
>CAYRMU010000064.1:0-2812 GCA_964425655.1 uncultured Candidatus Saccharibacteria bacterium
TACTTCCATGACTTCCAGACACGTCGCTTCAATATTCGCTACCGCGATGGCGAAGGGAAGGTTCGCTATGCGCACTCACTCAACTGTACGGCTATTCCGACACCGCGTATCTTGGTCTCACTCGTGGAAAACTTCCAGCAGGCAGATGGCTCGATTGTGATTCCTGAGGCACTCCGTCCATACATGGGTAAAGAGAAGATTGGGTAGAAAGCACGTAGGTGTACAGTGGACAAAACCGGGCGGCACCAAAGGTGCCGCCCGGTTTTGGTATTTTGCCTACTCCCTGTTGTGCTACACTATGCGGAATGAAATTTCGGCTTGAAAAAAAGCGAAAGAAAATTACTCCACCCAGTCGCTTCAGTGTGGCCATTGCGCCGTGGCGGAGGCAGATTATTGTAGGGGTAGTCCTTACGCTCCTTATTGCACTTCTCGTCACTGTGTTGTGGTACGGTACGCGGTTGGCATCGTTCCAGATTACCGACGTGGAGGTGGTGGGTGGAAGCACGATTTCTCACGACACCATTGAGGCAACCGTGTGGCAGTCACTCGTTGGGGCGCACTACCGCCTCGTGCCGTACACATTCTCGTGGTGGTACCCAAAGGCACACATTGAAGCCCAGCTGGCACAACTGCCACGTTTAAAGCAGGTGTACACCGAGGTGAATGACCAGGTGCTCACGGTGGTCTTTGAGGAGTACCAGCCCTTCGCCCTCTGGTGCGGTGATACAGAGGCGACGAGCTGTTTGTTTATTGATGACTCAGGGTACGCGTTTACTGAAGCGCCGTACCTAACTGGCAGTGCATTTGTGCGCTATGTCAAAGAGGGGGTTGCACCTCAGGAGCGAACGGTTGGTTTTAGCCAGAGCTTTATCGATACAACCGGTAGCTTGGCTCTGCGACTCGAGCAAGAGCTTAACTTGTACGTAACGCATGTCGTGCAAAGTGATGCGGTTGATACGTCGTACTTTTTAGCGAGTGGGGCAGAGATTAAGGTGTCGGAGCGGATGACGGCTGATGAGACTTTCACAAACCTGCAAACGATTTTTGCCTCTGAAGATTTTGCCGATATTGCTACGGGTGAATTTCACTATATCGACCTGCGCTTTGGTGACAAGGTATTTGTAAGTGAGGTTGAGGTAATCGCTACCAGTACAACCGCTACGACGAGTGATGAAGACACTGCCGCGTTGAACTAAAAATGCCCGTCACACGTGACGGGCATTGTGGTGTTGGTGTGGTTTAGGGGTCGGTGATAATGCCAATACCCATCCAGGTGAATGCACCTCCAACGAGAACCCAAAAGATGGCGGGTCCAAGCCCGTACTCGGCGTAGCAGACAACGCTACCGAAGATAAGACTCAGTCCGATTACCAGGGCGATGACTCCAAACAACCTGTACATGAACTTTTCCCTTGCGTTTATGAGAACTTTCGGTACAGTACAACAACTATGAACTTCTGGCAACAACTCCCAAAACCCTTTTTTGCAGTCGCTCCAATGGCAGACGTCACTGACGTGGCCTTTCGTCGGATGATTGCGAAGTACTCCAAGCATGAACGAGGGAACGGCACGGTGGGCGGGCCTGATGTGATGTGGACGGAGTTTGTGGCGGCCGACGGGCTGGTGCGGGCAACGCCAGAAGGGAAGGAGAAGCTCATGGCTGATCTCCTCTACGCAGAAGAAGAGCGGCCGATAGTGGCGCAGCTTTTTACGCGCAACGTCGAACATATGGAGTACGCAGCCAAGCTCTGTCTTGAGCTCGGGTTTGATGGCATTGATATCAATATGGGGTGCCCGGCCGGTGCGATTATCGACCAGGGCTGTGGGGCGGCGATGATTAAAACCCCAGAGATTGCGGTTGAGGTGATTCGAGCGGCCAAGCGCGGCGCTAAGACCGATAATGGAGGAATCCCGGTGTCGGTAAAGACACGCCTCGGCTATAACGTTGATCAGGTAGAGGATTGGATTCCGGTTATTTTAGCTGAGCAGCCAGCGGCATTAACTATTCATGCGCGCACTCGCAAAGACATGAGTAAGGTGCCGGCGCGCTGGGAGCGCATTACTCGCGTAATTGAGCTTCGTAACGAGCTATCACCTGAGACCCTCGTTATTGGGAATGGTGACGTACTCTCGCGTGAAGACGCAGTGCATAAGGCGGCGACCTATGGTGTTGATGGCGTCATGATAGGCCGGGCACTCTTTGGTAACCCTTGGTTTTTTAATCCGGCTCGTCGACTTCCAACTCGTCTCACTGCACTCCCGACCCATGGGGTAGATGTTAGTACAATACTTGTTGCCGATACGGGAAATCGTACCTCAAGTTCGAGATCCGAACTCGAACTTGAGGCGGAGATTTCGTATGTTGGTTTGGAGGAGCGTTTCTCTGTGCTCCTTGAGCACACCAAGCTCTTTGAGGAGCTCCTGCCACATAAGAACTTTGCCACCATGAAGAAGCACTACAAGGCCTACGTCAACGGCTTTCCGGGAGCGGCTGATCTTCGCGCTGAGCTCATGGCCTGCAACTCCTCAGCTGAAATGGAGCCGATTGTCCACGCTTTTCTCCGTAAGTAGGCTTCGCACCTAGTGAACCCTGATACACTATAGGGATGGACGAAGTATTGCACGCAAATATATTTTTCTTTATCACAAGTGTGGCGGTGGTACTATTCACGCTGCTTTTGTGTCTTGCCCTCTACCACGTTGTAAGAATTCTGCAGTCAATACGGCGTATTGTTGAGCGTATTGATGCGAGTAGTGAAATGATTGTGGAAGATGTTGAGCAACTTCGTTCATATGTTCTGGAAGGAAGTCT
>CAYRMU010000065.1:0-2762 GCA_964425655.1 uncultured Candidatus Saccharibacteria bacterium
CAGCAAACTGCTTTGCTTCCGTACCTGGTGGTGAGACGGAGACATGTTTCTGCCTTTCCTAGGGCAGAAACAGTCGAGTCGGGGCAGCTAAGTACTTAGTAAAATATTTACGAAGTGAATATTTTACTTAGTAACTTGCGCCAAACGTCGTAGTCGCGAACACTTACTAGAATTGGAGTGTAACGAACAATTATAGTTAGTGATTCGTGACCACAACACGCAAACTACTCTACGTTTATATTTAAAAATAGCTGGACATAATGTCCAGCTATACGCAACTACGCACTAACCATGTGTCACCAGGGTAAGTAGGTTTGGAGAAGCCAGAAATGGCATCAATATCTCAACATCTCCTGGTGTACACATATTGTAGTAATTGTAATCCTCTATACGCGCGATGATTCGGCCGTACTTGATAAGCTCTTCGCAAGCAACCTCATGTATGCGATTGAGCGTCGTATCGAACATGGCAAATCTTAGCAACTGCTGTTCTTGCTGCTCCATAAACTGTTCAACCTGAGTTGGTAACGCACCTATGCACGCACTAAGGATTTCAGTGACGTGAGAAACCTTTTCAGTTGGCACATCCTGAGCAACCACTTCCATTCCACAAACTGAGCCGCGAGACCCACCGCTAGCACCCGCACTATAGGCAAGACCATTAATATCACGCACTTCGTGAATAACTGCATCAGATAAAACACCGCACACAATATTAAGCAACGCTGTGGAAATTGTTCCCGGCAACATTGTCGTAAGACTCACCGTTGAACGATTCAAGGGATTTGTCTCGACTAATTGATACTCAGCAACGTCGACAGTGAGTGGGGCAACCTGATGTACCATGGGAACAGTGATGTTATGTGCAACACCCAAGGGAGCGGCCTTGAGTGCTCTTTCAAGTTTTTCGAGCAGCACATCAGGAGCAATCCCTCCCACACATACAATCGAAAGATTTGCCAGACTATAGTACTGACGGTGAAATACCTGGACTTTCTCCAGAGTAAGGTTTGATAGTGTATCAAGTCTCCCTGCCGGTGAAGGTGCCCACGCATATGATGTACCCCGAAAGTTGAGTGCATTTGACTCAGTTTTCATGTGCATGTGTGCCGCCGATGCATACTTCCGTTTGATTTCGCTTTCAATAACCGACATCTCCCGCTCGAAGTGTTGATTGAGGCTGGTACCAAACATGGCATGTACCCAATACGCTATGGCCTCATCAAACCGTGGATGCTGTACCGGCAACTTGAAACCATAACGGGTTCCGCTATGGTAGGTAGCGGCACCACCATAGCCTCCTGCCGAAGCAAAAAAATTCTTTGATGCAGCAAGATCAAGACCGCTATTAGCACACACCATGTGTTCAACAAAATGTGCCAGACCAACGTCTTCAGGTCCGTCATGATAGGCTCCTGAACTCACTACAAAGTCCAGGTGTGCAAACCCACAGTCAGGCTTGTAGAAGATATGAACCGGCGCGCCACACTTGAGATACAGTATCTGGAATTCAGCATACGGATCATACATTTCAAAGACCTTTCAGAAGTTGTTTTCCTGATGAAACAATACAACTTTTTTACAATTTGTCTATATCCCTACAAAATTAAAGACAGCTGCAACAAATGCTATACTCACCCCTATGGAACCACTTAAAAATATAGTAATTATTTACCATGCTGATTGTCGTGACGGCTTTGGCGCTGCATACGCGGCGTGGAAGAAGTTTGGCGACACAGCAAGCTACCTTCCCTGGCGCGACCACACGGTAGCTCCCGAAGGACTCACGGATAAGGAAATCTACATCGTCGACTTTAGCTTTGTGCGCAGCACCATTGAAGTGCTCATTGCCGAGAACAAAAGTGTTGTCGTTATTGACCACCACCAAACTGCTGAAGCCGATGTGGTAGCCTACCCACAAAACGTTTTTGATAACAACCACTCAGGATGCGTCTTAGCGTGGCAGTACTTCCACCCTGGTACCGAGGTCCCTGAACTGCTGTACTACATCGAAGATCACGACCTCTGGCGCTTTGCGCTTACTGAAAACCGCGAGTACAACGTCGCCCTTGGCCAGTACGAGGTTTCATTTGAAGTCTGGGATGCACTCATTGAGGAACTCAAAAACGAAAACCAGAAAATCAACTTCATTGCAAAAGGTGCCCTCATTGCAAAGTTTGAAGACAAACTCATTGCCACCATCATGAAAACACGTGAGCGTGTCTTGTTTGAAGGTAATGAAGTATGGGCAATCAATGCCGAACGCATCTACCGCTCTATTCTTGGTAACAAGCTTGCAGAACTCAATGAAGCTGAAGGCAACATCGCTATCGGTATCGTCTACTACCACAGTCATGGACGAGTCAATATTTCGCTGCGTAGCCGTGGCGACGTCGACGTTGCAGCGTTGGCGGAAAAGTATGGTGGCGGCGGGCATAAGCGCGCGGCTGGTATTGAAGTAGCGAGCTTTGCTGAACTCCCGTTTACTTTCATAAATTAAACAACGCTCCCCTCCCTAGGCATTTCCTAGGGTAGAAGGCTGGTTATTTATACGCTTTTTTTGTATAGTGCTCCAACATGCGCATCCTCTCAATCGAAACCTCATGCGACGAAACTGCAGTCAGCATTATCACCGCTGATGGTGATTTTCCGCTGGCCACGTACGAAGTGGTGGGTAACGCCCTTTTCTCCCAAATTGCCCTCCACGCCCCCTACGGTGGCGTCTTCCCCACCCTCGCCAAGCGTGAGCACGCCAAGGCGCT
>CAYRMU010000066.1:0-2082 GCA_964425655.1 uncultured Candidatus Saccharibacteria bacterium
GTTCTGGCTTTCCTTTGGTGATGGTGCCCGTCTTGTCAACGACGACCGTATCAACTTTGTATAGTTTCTCAAGGGTGGCCGCATCTTTGATTAAGATGCCTTCTTTAGCTCCTTTGCCAACACCCACGATGATAGCCGTTGGTGTAGCAAGTCCAAGCGCACACGGGCACGCAATCACAAGGATACCCACAAATGAGGTGAGCCCGTATGATAGTGCCTTCGCAAAGCCAAAGTATTCGGTACCGATGAGAAGCCATGCTCCGAGCGTGAGAAACGCAAAGACAAGTACTATAGGTACAAACACGCTCGATATTTTGTCTGCGAGTGCCTGAATCGGTGCACGGCTACCTTGTGCGTCTTCAACCATTCTGATGATACTCGCCAGCAGCGTCTCTGAACCCACTTTAGTGGCGGCGAAGGTGAAGGTGCTATTGGTATTGAGCGTCCCAGCGACAACCGTGTCGCCAATCGATTTTTCAACCGGAATTGGCTCACCAGTCACCATTGATTCATCGATAAACGATGTGCCGTCGCTGATGGTACCATCCACCGGAATCTTTGCTCCTGGCTTTATGACGATGCTGTCGCCATGCACCACCTGATCAATTGGTATTTCTGTTTCAACACCATTGCGGAGCACCAGCGCTGTCTTCGCCTGCAGATTGAGCAATGCTTCAATGGCGTCACCGGTCTTTAGCTTTGAGCGCGCTTCAAGATATTTTCCAAGCGCAATGAAGGTAATAACGACGATGGTGACGTCGTAGTAGCTATCTTGGACGTTGATAAACGGCGCAAACGTCTCCTCGAAGGCGGCAATCAGGAAGCTGTACAGGAACGCCACTGAGGTACCGATACCGATGAGCGTATCCATGTTCGCCTTGCCGTAGCGAAGAAAACGGTAGAACCCCAGGAGATACGGCTTGCCAACGACGAAGAGCACATAGGTAGCGAAGATTGGCATCAAGTGGTGGAAGAACTCATAGAGCGTTTCAGACATTTCGGCAAAGACGCCAAACTTAGCACCGATATCCCAGCCCATGACGATAATGCTGAAGAGAGCAAGAGGTAGTGCTGAAAGCACCTTGGTGCGCATATCTGCGAGCTCAGCAAGTTTTTCCTTCTTCGTTTGACCTAGCCCGAGGTGAGCCATGCTCATTTTCTGACATGCCCATTTCGTGAGCAGTTTGCGGGATCTCGAGAGAGTAGCCAAGTGGCTCAATGTGCTTAGAGAGGTCGTGAGCGGTGACTTTTGCGGAGTTGAATGCAACTTTGGCTTTCTCGGTCCCGTAGTTCACTTCAACCGATGCGACATCTCCTGATTTCTTGAGCGTCCGTTCAATAATGCTTGCACATGAAGCACAGTGCATGCCTTTGATTTTGAATGTGTGGATCGATTCATTCATGTGATAGTTGATTACATAATAACGTCAAAAAGCAGCGTGCGAAAACACCCGCTTTCATGAATGAGACGTTAGAAGGTCTTAGGATGGAGAAGGCCCCGTGCGAACGCGAGGCGTAGCGGGTTGTACAAGGATATATTCGGATGCTCTCGAGCGTATTGTCTGAAGCGGATTGAAAAAAGGCTAGTGTCAAAACGAGCTATCGAAAGAAAACCCGTAAACGCAAAGGAAACAGTAACAGCAAAGACTATTAATAGGACCAAATCTTCGAAGCCTTGTGGGATGCCAATAAGGGTACTCTTCCACAGCTCCATGTGGTCACTAGCTCTTAAATCACAGCAGTTACTGAGTGAAGCTGTGTGTGGCGAATGGGCATGCACTTCAGCCATCCCCGCATGGGTTGGCGCAGTATAAATAAGACTGATACAAAAAAAACCAGTGACCAAAGCAGTCAGTATTGTTGCACTTATGAGAGTCTTCGCCTTTTTTACGTTTAAAAATGCAAACATTTCTGTAATTTTAGCACAGTACGGCGTTTTCAAAAACTACACCACAAAGTAACTACCACCTTTGGATTAAGGTGCGAGCGTATCTCGTTACCAGAAAGCCAAAGTAGATTACTACCGTATTGGGCAGCGCATTTTCGCCAGCGAATGCTTTAGAAGATGCTGTGATAGAACCC
>CAYRMU010000066.1:2092-2743 GCA_964425655.1 uncultured Candidatus Saccharibacteria bacterium
CCCAAAGTTCAAAAAGTAGTTTTGATCGTCCCCACACGAAGTTTTAGTATCGGATGACACGAGCACCTACGTCTCCAGGCATAAGTTAAGACAAGTGCATGTCCGACGGCACTTTACCACGCTGTACTGAACTTGAGTGGCTCACAATTGTTTCTGTTTAGTTGCAGTATACACTGCGGCTCAGTGTATCCGCGAGTTTGGCTGCTATAATGCTTCACATGAAATCTCATGATTTTCACAGCCTTGAGCGCCTGTCGTGGGCGTTGGTACTCATGTTTATTATTGGCTCACTCGTTGTAGTGATCGGCGTATTTGCACTCGGTGGTATCGATTTATTTCGCTTTCTCAAGGTCTCTCTGATCCAAGCCTTTGGCCTGGGCATGGCTATTACTGCGTCGCTATTTTTTTTCATACGTTTGGTCTGGCGATTGCACGCAGTCCCGATGGGCATATCCATGATCTTCTTCATAATTGGCATTGGCCTGTTCGTGTCGGTTTCAGTTGGACGTTTGTATGCCCTACAGTATCCCGTGTATGTACAGACCTATGGTCCAGGCAGCGGACCGGGGTTGCCACTTAAGAATGTCGTTACTTTTTTTAGACACATTGACCAATTTCCTGTCATAAAAGACATAGCGCAAGATCCAAACG
>CAYRMU010000067.1:0-2698 GCA_964425655.1 uncultured Candidatus Saccharibacteria bacterium
GAAGGTGAAATGCTCGCACTTGGTGAGAAGTTTAAATTCATCAAGAAGTCAGGCTCTTCATACTCCTACCTCCCTCCTGGTGGTGACGACTCAGCCGAAGTGAAGCTAGGTCGTGGGTACGATGCCTCACGCACCTTCTTGCGCGGCGATAAGAAGCTCTCAGCCGAAATCATGAAGCATATCCGCAAGGCACTGAAAGAAGAAGGTGCTACGGCGACAGTTTCAAGTAAGGGCAGTAGTAGCGATGACGAAGGTAGTGATGCTCCTGACGCAGAATAGTCTGGCTCGATAGGGCCAAGTAGACACAAAAAAACAGCTGGCGCCCTATGGGCGCCAGCTGTTTTATTTTGTTCCCTATTCCCTATTCCTTTTTGCCCTAGGCCTTTCCTGGGGCAGATTAGTGTTCTGTTCTTCGTTAGTTTGTGGCGTAGTGACTGTGCGGGAAGGCAACCGAAAGGGTGCGTAGGTAGCGGAGCACGTGGTAGGTTGCCCAGCCCATCGCAGCCAAGGAAAGTAGGGTTACCAACTCCCCGTGCGCCAGGGTACTAAAGACAAACTGCGGCACACTGCCAACTGGAATCGAAAGTAAGGCGTCAACGACGCGTTCAACGTGCACATTGCGCGCAAAGGCTACGAGTGCTCCGCCAAACACAACGGTGGATACCAGGAGTGGATGGGTAGCAAGACGAAGCACAAACGCATAGTACACGCGACGCATGATATTTTTTTGTAATTGATTGGTTTTCATATATACAACATAGAGCACTTTCTATTACTGTCACTACGACAGAAAGGTTACACCGTACGACTTACCTATCCTGCAAGAGGAGCTCCACTTCCCCGTCTTTGGCTTCTTGGCGGAAAGCGGCCTTGGCGCGATGAATACGCGCCTTTACGGTACCGACGTTCTCACCGGTCTCATCGGCAATGTCTTGGTGCGACCAGCGTTCGAGGTAATGGAGGCGTAGCACGGCCACAAAGTGGCCCGGGAGCCGTGCCAACACTCGCTCGATGGCGTCGGTTCGTTCGGCGGCGTCGGTGCGCATTGATTGATCGGCAACGAACTCTTCAAACTCGGGGTCAATATTTTGAAACCGCTGCCCTTCTTTTACTTTCTTTTGGTACCGAGTAAACGCAGTATTCATTACGATGCGGTACGCCCAGGAAGTGAACTTCGCCCCCTCTTGCGGACTAAAGCGGTGGGCATTGAGGTAGATTTTGGTAAAGGCGTCTTGTACCACCTCTTCAGCATCGAGCTGATTGCGGAGAATAGTGTTGGCCTTGCGGAGAAAGGCTTCTTGGTAGCGCTCAACGAGGACCGTAAACACCCATGGTTCTGCCTGGCTACGCAGTAATACTTCTTCGTCAGTAAGCGAGCGAGCGTCCTCAGTCGAGCTAAATCCAAACATAGGTTCACTCATAATACCACTAAAAGGAGCCCGTGGTTGCTATACAGACTTTGCTTTTAGCGTGTAATTTTGGTATAACGGTGGGCGTGTTTACGCACTCTCACAACAGTCATTTTCGACTGATGGGTATGTGCTTACGCTTATTTAGTCTACTAATTTAAAATATTGTGGCTGTACTCTCATATAGTGAAATTTTGGCAAAGAAAGTTATCATCTTTGATGATGAGCCATTTCTCGTACTCTCGCACCACGTATTCCGCAAGCAGCAGCGCAAGCCGGTTAACGTGACGAAATTGAAGAGCCTCATTTCTGGACGCGTGGTTGAAAATACCTTCCACGTTAACGAGACCGCTGACGAAGCTGACCTCGATAAGGAAATGATTGTGTACATCTTTAAGAACAAGGGTGAGTACATGTTCCATAAGGTTGGTAAGCCTGGAGAGCGCTTCGCCCTCACGGAAGACCTCATCGGTGACCAAGCTAAGTTTATTAAAGAGAAAAGCGAGCTTGAAGCACTCATCTACGACGAAAAGATTATCGGAGTGAAGATTCCAATCAAAGTAGAGCTTACCGTCACCGAGGCCTCAGAAGCGGTTAAGGGGAACACCAGCGGTAACGCTCTCAAGGAAGTAACGGTTGAGACGGGAGCAACAGTCTTTGTACCGCAGTTCATCAACCAAGGCGACGTGATTGCCATCAACACCGAAACCGGGTTGTACGCAGAACGAGTTGAAAAGGCCTAGGCAATATAGAAAATGGCGACAGTATATCTGTCGCCATTTTTGTTTCGTGGCTCGCCTATACGGACTAAAAAAGGAGGCGATCAAAGATCGCCTCCCCTACTTTTTTCGCACCAGCGCCGCTGTATACGTCGACGAACGTAGTTAACCCGGTGTCGCAGGCGCCAACCGTTCTCTGGCATAAGACCATTGATAAGCCCAATGCCAAACGTGATAGCCATCGACACCAGATACCACATGAACACTCGGCCGAAGGTTAGCGTTCCAAACAGGAAATCCAACACAAGTAGAACGACCAGGCACAGGTGTACAAACACCACATATCCGAGTGCCATAAAGGCCTCCTTTTTTGCTACTAACCTATATAGTAGCATATTTTTGCAAAAAGTCAAAAATTACCACCTAGAAAAAGGGCCGGAAAGCTTTGCTTTCCGGCCCTTTTTCCTCGTTTGCCTAGTGACTCACAAATGGAATCAAGGCCATGAAGCGAGCTCGCTTCACTGATCGAGCGAAATCACGCTGATCCTTGAGGCTCATGTGCGTGCGGCG
>CAYRMU010000068.1:0-2675 GCA_964425655.1 uncultured Candidatus Saccharibacteria bacterium
AAAGGCGGAGCCGGGGACCCTTTGGGCCGGCGAGCCGGGGTCGCGGAAAATTTCTGAAAGAAATTTATCTGTGACCGACTCCCTGATGTTGTTTGTGCCTCGGAGCAAGCAAACTGCTTTGCTTGCGTGAGGGAGTCGAAAAGCGGAGCGATACCGGAGGTAAGCGAGCCGGGGTCGCGGAAAATTTCTGAAAGAAATTTATCTGAGACCGACTCCCTGATGTTGTTTGTGCCTCGGGAGAAACAGTGCCTACGCACTGTTTCGGAGGGAGTCGAAAAGGTTGCCTGATATTTTTTGAGGGACGAAAAGAAATATCGACAACCTGTACTGAAACTGTAGTTTCGACTTCCCATCCTCATCTAAAAACCGCACCTTACCTGGTGCGGTTTTGCGTTTACTCCGGTCGCTTCCAGGTCACCCCATCAACCCATACTTCATCACGCGGGTTCTTGAGCCACTGACGTAGCTGGTGCGCATACGTGGGTCCAAACTTGAGGTGTAAGACAAATCCCCATACAGCACCATCAGTGGTGCTGTTTTCTTTTATGGCCAACTTCTGCTACACTCCCCCTACCTATGAAGCCAAAAGTACTTGTTATTGTCGGACCAACCAGTTCAGGAAAAACTTCACTCGCTATACAACTGGCGAAGGAATTTTCTGGTGAGGTCATCTCAGCCGATTCACGCCAAGTATACCAAGGACTCGATCTCTGTAGTGGCAAGGTGACGGAGGATGAAATGGAAGGTGTCCCCCACCACCTCCTTAATGTCGCAGCACCTACAACCACCTACACCGTAAGTGATTTTGTACAGGATGCAGGGGCAGCCGTAGCGGCAGTCACGGAACGTACTGCGCTGCCGATTCTTGCCGGTGGTACGTTTTTCTATATCGACACCTTCCTCGGCAAAATGAGTGCCCCAGCAGTACCACCAAACCCTGCCCTTCGCGTACAACTTGAAAATAAACCCCTTGCGGAGCTGACCGACATACTGAACCAGCTTGACCCAGCGCGCACTGAAGCAATTGATCAAAAAAATCCTCGTCGCTTAATTCGTGCGATTGAAATTGCTACCGAGCTTGGTCATGTCCCCCTGACAGTGCAAACCAGTCCGTACGACACGCTCACGATTGGCATTCAGGTACCCACGGACGCACTACGACACAATATTCACCTACGACTCCACGAACGGCTGCAAGCCGGCATGGTGGCAGAAGTGGAACACCTGCTCGCGAGCGGTGTATCACACGAGCGCCTTGAAGCACTCGGCCTTGAATCTCGCTACATCTCACGCTTCTTGCGCGGCGAACTTGACTACGAAGTCGCTATCCACGAACTCGAAATCAAGATTCACCAATTCGCTAAACGCCAAAAAACTTGGTTGAAACGCGACTCAAGTACTCACTGGGTAGACAAAGACGACACGGATACCATCAGCAGACTCGTGCACACATTCCTCGCAACTAAATAGCGTACTCGTAGACTTCTTTCATGGTTGCTTCGAGGCAATCAAGTGACGTGGCAATGACAACGTAGTTCAAGAGCCAGCTATACGCAATAGTGACATCCTTACCACCAATGTTTGTCGCTGCAGACCGCATACTTGTGCCTGGTACAGCAGCAAAGACAAGTTCGGCATCAAGCTCTCCAATTTGGTATGACGGAAACAGCAGGTGACCTACGTCAGCGAGCATCGAGGATTCCCATTGTGCTACTGCACGCTGTGCCTCATCGAGGGTGTTGAGCCCTTCGGCATTGGGTGTGTATTTTGCTGTCACCAACAGCGCCTGCTCACCGGCACCTACCTGCGGGCACTGGTACTCCTCATAGACATCGAGGTACAACAGGTTAAGTACATTTTGCAGCGGCAGATCTGGTGTTGCATCAACCAACTCATCAAACAGAGCTGGAGGTTCGGTCGACGCTGGTGGCGTGTACGGCAATACAGCTGCATCAGACTCATTCGGAGTGTTCGTAACCTCCTCTTTGCTTACAACCCAAAGCAATCCTGAAAGCACAAGGAGGAGTAACCCAACACTAATCATGATTAATTTTTTCATACAAATTTGAAGTATTTAATCCCCGCGCATGTTACCACCTTCTCCTGAAGACTTACTGAAGTGCATAGCATCTTTGGAAGAACTCCAGTTACCTCCCCAGCCCCAACCTTCAAAAATAAATAAATTTACAAACTCAGCTGGCATGTTCGTTACCAATCCTCGTGGCGGGAAGGTATGCGGGTTTTGCGCCGGATTAATGTCGATAGCAAGGCCGTACGCGTGAGCCGAGTAGCGACTTGAGCCAGCGATGTTTCGACAACTGTAGCCTCCTACTGAGGTTACTCGATAGAGACGGTCACCACCTCGTGCGCGCCAGCGCTGATCAATCCGCTGTGCACTCGCTACAAAGTTTTTATGAATAGTAACTGATGAACCTAAAAAGTTTATCGTTCGTAAATCAGCCGAGTTACACGCACGCACTGGAGCTGTGCTACCACCAGACAAGCTCACTGCTGAGCCACTGCTCCCAGAGCTCAATCCAGGATTAGCATTAACACCCGACAAGCTGACTGAAGAACCTTGCACAGCGATACCAAGTGCGTCACGACCTAAATCAATATTATTCTCACTCACCCCCGGTGTCTCAAACGTAGTATTCACATTTCCAGGTGCCAAC
>CAYRMU010000069.1:0-2592 GCA_964425655.1 uncultured Candidatus Saccharibacteria bacterium
CGCCTTGGCTTCGACGTACGCATCAAGAACTTCGCGCAGCGTGAGTACCACAGAATCAGTATAGAAAAAATCGCGGAAGAAGAAGTGGCCTGAGTACTCACACCCAAAAACTGCTTTGTGTTCTCGCATCTTTGCTTTCACAAAAGTATGCCCCGTCCGCGCCATAATGAGCTTACCGCCAGACGCCTTCACGGTCTCAGCGTATACCTTGCTATTGAGATTGGTACTCACAATTGTTGCCTTCGGTTCACGTGCCAAGATACGCTGTGCAATCAGTGCACCAATGGCGGCGCTATTGACGTAGTTGCCGTGCTCATCGAGGAACGCAATACGGTCAGCGTCACCGTCAAAGGAAATGCCGAAGTCAAAGTGACCGTGATCAATTTTAGTATCGAGTGCTACCTGGTTCTCACGCAGGTTTGGATCGGAGTCACGATTTGGGAAATGACCATCAGGCTTCGCAAACAGCGTTGAAAAGGTTATCGGCAACTTCTTAGCCAAGAGTGGCACAATTTCACTCCCCATCCCGTTCCCAATATCAACTGCGAGCTTAAGCCCAGTGTATCGTTTGGGTTTTACGCCGGCAAGCACAAACTTGATATATGCGGCATCGATATTTTTTTTCTTCAGTGCCCCTCGCTTTTTAGGTGCCGCAAATTTCCCAAGACGAAGGCGCTTCTCAATTGCTGCGAGACCAGTTTTCTTGGTGAGCGGAATAGCCTGTGCGTGCACAAGCTTCATCCCGTTGTACTCTTTTGGACTATGCGAAGCGGTAATCATCACGCCTGGCAGACTCAATGAACCAGACGCAAAGTAGAGCTGCGGAGTTGCCACCATCCCCACATCTACCACGTCTGCCCCAGCCTCACGAGCACCCGAAACAAATGCCGCATGCAGTGCAGGGGTCGAAAGACGCATGTCGTACCCCACAACCACCGTTGTATAGGAAAATTCTTCAACGAACGCGCGGGCCACAAAATAGGCAGTGGCTTCGTTAATTTCTAGGGGGTATACCCCACGAATATCAGCGTCTTTAAAGGCTTTTTTGTAGGCGGGAGGTAAGATGTATTCCATATGCGCGTAAGTATACCAGGCGAGGGATTTCCTGCGTAACCTAGGAGAGAATGGAAAAAGCGTCCTCAAGAATCCGTCGCACCTCGGCGTGACTCACCTTTGCCAGTGCTTCCGCCTCGCTAAACCAACCAAGATCGGCAATTTCTTCTGGTTGTGAAATAGTGGTTTCCGGGCTTTCCACATGACCCAGGAAAAATGTCACCGTCTTATCAATCGTATTTCCCTCAAAGATAAATTGGTAGTGCATCGAAAAGGCATGCTCAGGCGTAAGCTGCACCTCCGTTACCCCTGTCTCTTCCCTTAATTCACGAAGTGCTGCCACCTCAGGTGTCTCCCCTGCCTCGGGGTGCCCCTTGGGAAGCGTCCAGAAGCGATCGCCGCGTCGGCCAATTTGGTGCACCAAGAGCACCTTTGTTTCTACGTCTGTTTTGTAGAAGGGAATGACTCCGTACGATTGATCGATAATAGTGGGCATAGAAATAGTATACGGGACCGGGAGGGTTTGGTCACGAACACCAGCGCGGCACCCTACTCGCGTACTACCACTGAAAAACCTTCAGCGGTATCGTACGTAACCTCATACCCAAACACAGCAGCCACTTTTGCAATAGCATAGAACTGCGCCTCTGACATAGCAATCCTGCCATCCCTCCCTGTTGTTTCACTTTTAATTGCCTGCGCAAATGAAGGATCTACACCATCAAGAGCTGCTACGAGCAAACCAATGTGTTCATCTTTTATAGAACCGACATCCGATAGGTAAAACCCTTCGGCCACTTTTGTACCGAGTAAATTATTGCCACGCACAAATGGTTTGGTGATAGCTGCTAAATCTTGAAGCACCTCATCAGATGGCTGCTCTAGAAAATAGATTGAAATTGCGTCATGACGCTCTTGTGGTGAAGCTGATGTTTGCGGAGCACCAAATTTATAGTTCGCCGCAACCTTCCCTGAAGCAATGTATGTATCGAGCGCCAAAACAAGCGCTGGAGTAACGTGCACATTGAACGAACCCCGCGTAACTGTTTCTTGTCCATTTTGGGGAAACACACCACGGTACATCCAATCGTTTTGTTCCTTTACAGAAACGGGTGCATTCAGACGAACAGTATCCCAGGTTTGCTGCTCCTCCGGATCAATCCCGTAGTCGGCTGTTCTCAGCGTTCGGTAGGTATCGCCAATCAATGCCTTTGCTAAAGCGACTCGTTTTTCCGGGTCATTCTTATGAACCAACAAATCTTGGTAGAGCGCCTGAACTCCTGCTGAGCGGTCTGCTGCTATTTCTGCACTGTACTGCTCAAGCGTAGTTGTCGGTGACTCAAGGTTGTCATTATCTATGGCAGACTCATTCGCTTCAGATGAATGTTCTGATGCGGGGACGTTATACCCACGTCGCTCAATCGCTGCATTAATTGATGCCACCATTACTGGTCCAAGACCCTGCACGAGAAATTCATAATCCTCACCATTATCAATAATTCGGTCAGCGTATTCACGGGCTTTTTTCTCTCCGCCAGA
>CAYRMU010000070.1:0-2506 GCA_964425655.1 uncultured Candidatus Saccharibacteria bacterium
TCGATGACAGGGAGTAAGTCGTAACAAGGCACGGCTAGCGGAAGCTGGTCGTGGAATAATTCCAATTGGACAACGCAACTATTCTTCGGAATACTGTTTGCTAATTGGTCGGTGTTATGTGCCTCAATTGAGCACATAACGAGAAATGATACTCAATTCTCTGAAATGGTATCTGACTCTAGGGTAAGACCTAGTCAAAGGTAAGGCAAAATAAAGTGTAGAAGCTTTCGATGCAACAACAAGTATTCAAAATTTCAATGTAACGAAAAAGCACACCCATTGGGTGTGCTTTTTCCTTAGATGTGATGCGTCTTAGCCTCTATATGGTGCAGTCATACCTAGTGCGTATCAAAAACGCATCAGACGAGGCGTGCATGTGAGGAAAGACGAAACGTATTACATATACGGTGAGTTTTTCTGAACGAAGCACAACGTAGTATGAGGATTTTTTTGGACGTACTAGCGGCCACTACAGAAGGCTTCAGAGGTTCCAAAAAGGGTAACGGTAGTTGCGAGTGCAGTCTGGATGGGGGTGGAAAGGGCCATAATTTCGCTGCTACTGCGGTTTGTAAGGCTGGCACGATCAATCCCGTTAAAATGGGCCTTGGGGCCGGCTGGGACCAGCGTACTCGCAAGAAAGGCGGTTAACCGAGGAGCACGTTCTGCTGCATCAAGGCTGGCGAGTGTGATGTAGGTTTCAAGCGTCGCAAGCTCGGGTAGGGTACTTGCAGTGTAGGGGCACGTGGTCGCAGTTTGCTGCACTGTCCAGACGTTTGTTTCATCAATAGTGACGTAGGTAATGGCGGGGTTGTTTATGGTGCACATGAGCTGCATATCTGCTGCTGATGGTCCGTGTCCGTTCATCGGAAGGCCTAAGCCGTCAACCCGACTATCGGGGTGCAGATGCACGATGTGCACATTGCGTGCACCAGCGTTCAAGATACCATCAAGGACGTCGCGGTCGTAGCCAATGTAGTTGGCGCTGGTGCGGTCGGTGATGTTTTGCCACCGCTTTTGCCCGGCACTATTTTCGTAGTAGACATAGGCGGCTTGGGTACCCTCAGCGCGGGCTGCAAGCTTGAGGGTGTTTACGCCGTCAATGCAGCTTGTTGTTTGGGGGATGTTGGGTGTACTTGCGAGAGCTGTTGAAACAACGAGCGAACGGTGATACCCAGCAGCGTCTTTCCCGGTACCAAAAATAAGTTCCGCCAACGGTGCGTCACTGCCGGCAGTTCCGCCGCCGGTACTTCCTCCGCTACTTGATCCGCTACCGCCACCGGTAGCGCCGCCACCGGTACTTGCACCACCACCGGTACCGCCACCTGTGGTACTACCACCTGTTCCTGCTCCGGTACTCCCTCCGCCGGTGGTGCCGGTACCTCCGCCAGGGATAATGGCGCCGCCACTCCCAAAACCACCACCGGTTTGGCTGTTGCAGTTTTGGTCAAATATACTGAAGTAATCGGCGCAAATTGACTCACGTTCAGTGAGATCAAGGCCTTGAATAAATAGCCCCACGATAAACCAAATCGAGATCAGGAATACAAATGCGGCAATGCCATAAATCGCATTGCGTCGGCCTTCTTCGCGAGAACCATCTTCATCTCCATGAAATATGAAGTACTTTGCCGTGTTGTAGATAAAAAAGAGGAAGGCAATTGAGAAGAGGAGAGGGAGAATGACCGCCTCTAAAAAACGACTAAAGGTCACCACAAAGCCCTGGGCAGTAGACTTATCTTGGGCGAAGGCGGCATCTGGTCCAAGGGTAAATGCCACCCCGAGGGCAAACACCCAAATACATACCTTATAGAACAATTTCATACGCTAATCATACCGTACGAGCGCCCTACATACGGCGATAAATAACAGTTTGACAAAAAGCTTATAATGTGCTATTATAATAAATAGGAAAGCTAGTGCAGACGCACTGCTACAAGTGCCAAAGAGCACTGATATTTGAGAGGACGAGCTCATGGAAGACTACAACGGTTACAACCCGCAGTACGACAAAATGTCACAGAAGCCGCGGGAGGAAGCGTTTGTCGACTTCCTCGACAACGTTTCACTGCATTCGAAGGTTTGGACCGCAGCTGCGGTGGCTATCCCTGCCGTCATCGCAATCCTGGTTGGGTTCAACTGCTTGTTGCACTGAAGCCGCATTGAACCTCATATCATCAACCCCCCCCCGCACGCATAGCGCGAGCGGGGGATTTCTTTTTTCAATTTGACTGAAGTCCGACTATCATCTCATGCCCAGGTACGATAGTCGGACTTCAGTCTCAGTAGGAGTTGGTGTCATTAGTTACCAACCTTTTAATCGATTAAAAGGTTTTGGTAACAACCTGGGCTACACTAAATACGCTTATTTTTGGTACGTAGCAGAACCCCTTACATTTTTAGATATTATTTGCTATAGTAGCGGGCACAAAACGAGGCTACATAGAAGCCCGTGTGCGCGCTTAGCTCAGTTGGCTAGAGCATTCGACTGATACTCGAAAGGTCCTAG
>CAYRMU010000071.1:0-2210 GCA_964425655.1 uncultured Candidatus Saccharibacteria bacterium
AGCCAGAAGCGCTTTCACTTTCTCGTAGCAGTCTTCTTCATCGGTCACTGAAACTGTTTCAATCACACCCTTTACGCTTTCGTCGTTGCCGCCGGGGAAGAGGGCGTCGCCGAAGAACAAGCAGTCGTTGGCGTCCCAGCCTTTGTGTTTGAGGAGCTTTGCAATGTTGAACCCCTTATTACTCCCCTTGCGGAAGTAGTCGAAGGTAGTACTTCCGCCCATGCGCACCTCAAGTGTGTTGGAGTTAAACGGCGTGGACGCAAGGAGCGCAGTGCGCTTTTTGAAGTCGCCATCGAACGCTTTCTTGGTGGCAGGGTCTGCGTGATGCCCATAGATACTGAAGGAGATCTGTGAACCGCGGTCTTCGATGAGGTCTTCTTCATCGGGTACCTCGTGGGTGAACTTATCGCGCAAGAGGGCGCCGTGGGCGAATACTTCCTCACGCTCGGCTTCAGTGAGTGCATCAAACCACAGCTCGCCTTCTTCAGGGTCGATGACATGGTTGCCGTTTTGCCCCATGCGGATGACCGGGAGCCCGTCTACCTGAAACGCCATCTGCTGATTGGTTGAACCCGAAATCACCCCTACGGTAGCGACTTTCATAAGCTCCGCCAGCGCTTCCTTCATGTGGGGAGTTATCTTACTGCGGGTAAAGGTAACCGTCCCGTCCATATCGAAGAATATGTGTTTGTATTGCATAGGTTCTGTAACTCTAGCACGGCTCTAAAAGTGGCGGAAAGCGAATCCCCATTTTGGTTTTATTTTTTCATCTTTCTGTGCTACTATACGCCCGCAAAAGGGAAGTAATGGCTATTTAGAGCCATACCCCTGACTTGCTCTGTTTGTTATGAACCTTATCGCTACAGCTTACGCAGCCGAAGAAAAAGCCGGTCTCTCCGTGCACCTTGACCCATACATTGTGGGGCATATCGGTGATATGCCGATTACGGCCACGCTTATTACAGTCTGGCTCGTGATGGTTCTCCTTATCGGGACTGCGGTACTCCTCAAGGGACGTATTTCACTCGTTCCTGGCAAACTTCAGAGCTTTTTTGAACTCCTCGTTGGTGGTGCCTACGACTACGTGCACGACGTACTCGAAGACAAGAAAGTAACCGATCGCTACTTTCCGATTATTGCGACTATCTTCATTTTCATCCTTGGTATCAACTGGATTGGTTTGATCCCGGGTGTTGGTGCGTTCGGGAGCTACCACGATGGCCACCTCGTACCGTGGCTCTACCCAGGCTCAACCGACCTCAACATCACCATTGGCCTCGCCATTGTGGCGTTTGTGACTATCGAAGTGGCGGGTGTACTCGCGATCGGCGTATGGAAGTACGCGGGCAAGTTCATTAACTTCCACTCACCAATGGGCTTCATCCTTGGTTTGATTGAGCTTATCTCTGAGCTTGCGCGCCTCGTGTCGTTCTCATTCCGTCTTTTCGGAAACATCTTTGCCGGAAAGACGCTGCTCCTCGTGGCTATGTTCTTCGTGCCGTACATCTTGCCGGTACCGATTTACGCCTACGAGCTCTTTGTGGGCTTGATTCAGGCCGCAGTGTTCGCTATCCTCACGCTCTTCTTTATAAAGTTGGCAATTGAGGAGCCGCACCATTAGTAATCCTAATGGATAAGAACGAGTCTGCTGACAGTTGGCTCGCATTTGTCCATTAGAAGACGTAAATACAAAACATTATATGACCCCAGAAATGGAATTCGCCCTTCAGGCATCACAGTTGAGTGCTGACGCAATCAAGTCAATCGCTATGGCATTGGCAGCTGGCCTTGGTGTGTTTGGTCCAGGTATCGGTATCGGTATCCTCGTATCAAAGGCACTTGAAGGTATCGCCCGCAACCCAGAAGCTGCACCAAAGATTCAGTCAACTATGATTCTTGGTATCGCGTTCGTGGAAGCGCTTGGTATCTTTGCACTCGTTGTCGCCTTCATCATCAAGTTCGCCTAGTCCTTCCTGGATATATGCCAACTGCTTTGTTGGGCTGCACCAAGTATTGCTCACCGTACATTGAGTACGTCTCGCAATACTAGGTTTGCCCGCCGCGCATTTGGCACATCCCAGAAAGTTCTAGATGGAGTGACGTGAATCAATTACGCAGTCTACAAAATTAACAACCTTACAATTTTAATCACTCTCTATGGAGCAACTCATTGAAGCCTTTGGCATCGACGTACGTCTCATCATCATCCA
>CAYRMU010000072.1:0-2155 GCA_964425655.1 uncultured Candidatus Saccharibacteria bacterium
TCGGCCTTCATGCGCTCGATGTCATCTTTTGAAAGACCTGAGTTTGCTTCAATGCGAATCGTCTGCTCTTTACCGGTAGACTTGTCTTTTGCCGTTACGCTCAAAACACCGTTACTATCAACATCGAAGGTTACCTCTACCTGCGGTACGCCACGCGGCGCTGGTGGAATGCCATCGAGGATAAAGCGGCCGAGTGACTTGTTGTCATTAGCCATTGGGCGTTCACCCTGGGTGATGTGAATTTCAGTTGAAGTCTGGTTATCTGCAGCGGTTGAGAATACCTGTGACTTCTTGGTTGGAATATGGGTGTTCTTCTCAATGAGCTTGGTTGCCACTCCACCCATAGTTTCGATACCGAGTGAGAGTGGGATAACGTCAACCAGCGTGATGTTCTGTACATCACCTTGGAAGATCCCGGCCTGGATAGCTGCGCCGAGGGCTACTACTTCGTCAGGGTTCACACTCTTGTTTGGCTCCTTGCCGAAGAGGTTGCGTACCGCGTCAACAATTGCTGGCATGCGGGTCTGACCGCCCACCATGATGATTTCGTTGATGTCTTCCTTCTTGAGACCTGACGCTTCCATAGCACGCTTGGTGATTTCAATTGAGCGGTCGATGTACTCGTGTGCGAGTTCTTCGAGCTTCGCGCGGGTGAGGGTGAGCATCAAGTGCTTTGGACCATCCTCACCTGAGGTGATGAACGGAATATTGATTTCAGACGTGCCTGAGGTTGAGAGCTCATGCTTTGCCTTCTCAGCTGCCTCATCGAGGCGCTGGAGCGCGAGCGGGTCCTTACCGAGGTCGATACCTTCACTCTTCTTAAACTCAGCGATGAGGTGACGGACGATTTCCTGGTCAATGTCGCGGCCACCCATGTGGGCGTCACCGTCGGTTGACTGCACTTCTACCACATCATCCCCTACTTCAAGCACGGTTACGTCAAAGGTACCGCCGCCGAAGTCGTAGACGACAATCTTTTCGTCCTTCTTTCGGTTGAAGCCGTAGGCAAGGGCTGCAGCGGTTGGTTCGTTAATGATGCGCTTTACGTCGAGGCCAGCAATCTTCCCTGCGTCTTGGGTAGCCTTACGCTGTGCGTCATTGAAGTAGGCTGGTACGGTAATAACCGCCTCGGTGATTTTCTCACCGGTCTTTGCTTCAGCATCTGCCTTGAGCTTTGAGAGGATCATCGCTGATACTTCCTCTGGACGCATATCCTTCTCGCCGAGGTGTACCACCACGCCACCGTCAGCTCCGGCTTTCACCTCGTACGGGACAATCGCTTTATCTTTCTGCACTGCGTCTTCAGAGAAGTTGTGCCCCATGAAGCGCTTGATGCCATACACGGTGTTCTTTGGGTTGGTGACTGACTGGCGCTTGGCGATTTGCCCCACGAGTCGTTCACCAGTCTTTGAGATAGCAACCACCGACGGTGTCGTACGGTTACCTTCGTTGTTTTCAATAATCGTTGGTTCACCAGCTTCAATGATAGCCATTGCTGAGTTGGTGGTTCCAAGGTCGATACCAAGAATCTTTGCCATATAGTTCAAGTATTAGCTATTCAGTAAATGTTCCTACAATAACGCGCGCTGGGCGAATCGTGATGGTGCCGGTACTTCCATTGCGGACGAATCCAGCTTGTACCACCTGGAGAATGACGTCGTGCTGAGATGCTTCTGTCACCGCCTGATTGCTGAGTGCTTCGTGAAGTTCGGGATTAAAGGCTTTGCCGGTCGGTACATCTATCGTTACGTTGTACGATGCAAAAAGGCCTTGGAGCTGAGCAAAGATACCTTCGACGCCAATGCGCCAGTTTGTATCAATCGCTTCCCAGGCTGCTTTGTTGCTCATCGCCATAGCAAAACTGTCATAGAGCGGGATGAGCTCTTCAACGTGCTTCTCTACCATTCGTTCTTTGTCGCGCACGCGGTCTTCCTCGAGTCGTTTGCGGGCGTTGAGGAAGTCTGCTTTTGCGCGCTGTACCTGCTCAAGGTGTTCCATCTTTTCCGCTTCACACGCCTTGAGCTTCGTGCGTAGGTCTTTCAATTTATTATTACTAGTTGCTTCGCTGTCTTCAAGCTCAGGCTCGACCGTATGGTCGTCACCAGTCGGTTCTAGGTCGATATCGAGCTCGGCTTCTTGTTCATTTGTATCCATA
>CAYRMU010000073.1:0-2113 GCA_964425655.1 uncultured Candidatus Saccharibacteria bacterium
ATTCTCACTCACCCCCGGTGTCTCAAACGTAGTATTCACATTTCCAGGTGCCAACATGGAACCACACCGTGACCCATCAATGTCATACCACGGGCCATACTGCGCGACGATCTGGTCACTCACAAGGAGTTTCATCAGGGTATCGACGAGCGTCCATGCTGCCAAGATAAGGAGTACCCCGATACAGATATTCATGAGAAGATCTTTCGCTGCTTGCATAGCTCCTGGGTTGCCTTTGGAAGCCACCATCTTAAAGCCGGTAATAGCGAGCATAATAGTCGCTAGGACCACAGCGAGTTGGATGACAAAGTCGATGATGTTGTCGATGGTGGTGACGAGTGAACAGAAGTTGCAGTCAACCCCGGTGCAGGCAAGGATCTGGGCTGAGGCTGTTGCAGGAAGCCAGAGGAATGCCAGTATGAGGGTGAGGAGCGTGAGGAAGCGCATGGTTAGGGTAATTGTACACTACCGGGACAGAACGAAAGACCTAGATTTTTACCAGAATAAAATGCATTAACATACACCGTCGTTCCCACGTACACGTTGAGCTGACAGAGCTCAGCCTCAGGTACACCTAAAAGTGACAGGAGGTACTGCTCAGCCTGACGGCGTGTCTCGCCAAGTGGCTCGGCTTCAAGGCCCACCGCAAACGATCCGTCTGCTTCATTGAAAATTACACCAAAGGTTGTACTTGTTTCATTTGCCAGTGTCGTCAGCGCGTAGAGACCATCACCCATCTGCACAGTGCTATCGCGCTGGCGTGGATCAGAAATCAGTATGTCGCCGGTAGGAGTAGCTACTGCAATGTACGCGTTCTCGGCAACTACTTGGTACGTCGAAGTAGCTGGCGCTCCTGCAGGTAGTTCAGTATAGACGGGGTCTGGTGTGCGTGTACTCAGTAGCAAGTACACACCAACAGCGAACACGAGAACAGCTATAAGGCAGAATGTGAGTGCGAGTATAAAAAGTTTCTGTTGCATATATTATTTTAGCGCAAGCCACACGCACGAGCGGTTGACCACGGTCGCCACGAGTTACCTGCTTCTCTATAAATTCGTCGACCATTAATCATATTACACTCGTTATTTAAGAGTGCGTTGCGGCACTGCTGGTACAAAGCCGGATTGGTAACGCGAGCTGCATAATCAGTACCTCCCCATGCATCATGGCAATTTAAATCAGGTATATTCAAGTGCCCACAGCCACGAATTACATGAACGGTGGTATTGATTTGCATCGCACCAAAGGAGAACGGGTTATTATCAGCCCCAATGTCTGACCGACTGATTGGTGAAGCTCCACAAGAACTTTCCTGCGTGATGATACAGTTGGCTTGCGACGACAGATTGCCCCAAATACGCGCAATGTTCCCATCGGTACATGCGCCGGCAGCTGAAGCGAGCGATACGCTACTAACCGAACTGAGAATAACGGCATACTCAGCATCGCTAAGAATACGGTTGGTATGGGTAGTAATCGGATCGAAGGTGACATTACTAGTACCAGCATCGCGCGCATACCCGCAGTCTATATTATTCCAGTTTAGTAACGATGTATTACTGCCGACCAAAATACTCATGACGGTGTTGACGACCAAGAACGCACTCAACATGATGACAATACCAATCAAAATGTTGGAAAACATCTGCTTCGCGCGTTCCATCTGACTCACATTTCCCCGCGAAGACACGAGGAGGTATCCGGCATACACCATAATGAGCGCCCCCAGTACAGCAATGAGACCTATGAGAAAACGAACTATATTATTTGAAAGCTGGACCAACTCACAAACTCCGTAGTTATCAGGAGCATAGGCTTCAGCACAACCAGGCTCACCTACTGGACACGCCGGAACCAACCCTTGCGCAACCACTTCCTCTGCAGGTAGTACCATCAAGACTGCAGCTACTACGCAGCAGAGTACAATGGGGGCGAAAAACTTCCGCAACATACCAAAATCCTACCACAAAGGAGCCCTTCCCCAACCAATAATTTTGTGATAACTTATGGGCTACTCACTTCGGTGAGCACAAAGCGACGAGACCGAAATGTCCTTAAACTAGAAAATGTAATACGCGTCGGTACTCAAGCGGTCAACGAGGGCAGACTGTAA
>CAYRMU010000074.1:0-2096 GCA_964425655.1 uncultured Candidatus Saccharibacteria bacterium
TTTCAGCCACCTTACTGAGAACGACAGCGAATCGCTGACGTGGTGAGTTAATGAGCTGTGCAAACATGCCGCGGAGTACTGGGAGGGCTGGGATAGATGCAATTTCGATCATCTCAGCTTTGTCCTTGTATACTCCCTGGAAGATACCGCCAGCAATGGCAATACTTTCCTTGTGCTTTGTAGCAAACTCTTTAACGTTTTGAGCTGGCGCCATTGGATCGGTACTGTACGCGATCGCAATTTCACCTGGGAGCTCTGGCATCGTACCTTCAAAGGCAGAACCAAAAACTCGTTCCAAAAGAGTCTTCTTGGCTACGAAGTAACCGACTCCTTCTTCACGCATCTTCCGGCGCATTGCAGTGGTGTTTGCCACCGTCATGCCCTTGAAATTAACGAACACAATTGAGTCGGCTGATGCCTTAACCTCATTGAGCTTAGCGAGGATAACCTCCTTCTTTGCTTTTGTAATTGCCACAATAGATGGGATTACGCTGTAAATAAGTATCAGGCCACACGTCACGGGTGTGACGGAGGCAGTTCGACCCCAACATTCAAATAGTGAAAGTGGACCTCGGCTGGCGCGCTACGCTGTAGCGCATTACTGAAACGTGACTCGTTTCAACCCGCTGTCTTAAGCCTGACGAGGGGTACTATACCAGAAGTATCAAAAAAGAAAAGACTGGCACCGCTGGTGCCAGTCAACACTATCTCATTCATTCCCCTCCGCCTGTCTCTGAATCTCTCTGACGAAGAAAAGCTTTGGTTCAACTGGAGAAAGCACCCCAATCAAAATCCCAGACATGCTCGGTACGTCTGAGACAAACTGCCCCACCGGTTCAAACCAATGTGACACTCGCTTGATACGCGTATGCATTTCTGGATCTACGTATCGACCTTTCGGCAGCACCTGCATCATCAGCTCCCGACCGTGCGCTGTCGCCATCTTCCGTGCTGCCCAGTTTCCTCCCCAATGAAGAGCCAAAACAGCCCCAACAGAAAACGAAGTGAGCAACGCATGACGTGACACTGAATAGGGTTCTTCTTGTACCAGCACCATGAAAAGCAAAAGTGCAGTCGTAGCGAGAACACCTACACCTACAGCTCCGAAGACAGTCCGCGCCGTGAAGGGGCGGGCAAATTTCAGCATCCAAACATGATCAATGTTGGGAAATTTCTGCTGTACCCACCTCACAAAGATTGGCGCAAAGTCGACTATTTCAAGGCTTTCGGCCTTCAGTCGGTTTTCGAGAGAAGTAACATCCGTCATTATCTACCTCCAATTGCTGTCTGTGGACATTTGACACTAATTTATGCAATTTGTCTAGTCTCGGTCACACCAGATTAACCGGGATATTTTCCCTGGGCGGATTTACTAACTTAAAGAGAAACTATAATTCCTCGTTTTGGCGCTTGAGCTGCTCGGCCTTATGCCCAATGAGGTTCGTCAAAAGCTGCAAGGTGGAGGCTACCGAGGCAATCGCCAGAATAACGACCGGAACGTAGGCATAGGGCGTCAGGAGGTAGAAAAAGGTCACTGTGGCAGCCGCCCAGATACCGAAGCACCACGGGCACGAGAGGAGGTCTGCCAGCGTGCGGCGTGGACCATGTGAAGGCTTCACGAGCACCACTTCCCCACGCTTGTTCTGCGTCGTGTCATAAAACTGCTCACGGAAAAACTTGGTGATAGCGTCGTACACAAATAGACGAATGAGTCGATGACTCGCGAGCGCTACGAGCGCGAAGTCAATCAGAGTGAGCGACGCTACATCACGGTAACTTTCGGTTTCTAAGATAATTGCCCCCATGGCAAGAAGGCAGAAAAAGAACACTCCGAAAACAATGTTCCAAAAATATTGATCAGTGAGACGAATCATAGGTTACTAGTATTACGCACTCATTACCCCAACTACCAACACGAGCATCAGCGTGGTCGCGATTACCGCCACAAAGCTGAACACGAACTTGTAAAATGTTTTATTAAAAAGCTTCATAGTGCCATTAGTATAACAGATGAAAAAAGCAACTGTAGAAAAAATGAGGATACAACCCCTTACCCCAGGAGAGTCCTAGGGGAATTTCCCCCTAGGACTCTCCTG
>CAYRMU010000075.1:0-1728 GCA_964425655.1 uncultured Candidatus Saccharibacteria bacterium
CTTAGCGGCTGTAGTATTCAAGTACCTGAGCTGGGTCAAACATCGCTTCTGCAGGATCGAAGGTTGGTGTGGTCTTTACGGTACCGGTGAACTTCTTTACATCGAACGAAAGCCACGCTGGTACTGTGTTGGTGTCGGTTGCTTCAAGAAGGCTCGTAAACATGATCGAGTCCTTACTGCCCTCACGGACAGTAATAACATCATTTTCACGCACCTTGTATGAAGGAATAGACATTTTCTTCCCGTTCACATGGATGTGTCCATGACCTACCATCTGGCGAGCCATTTGACGGGTCTTCGCGAGTCCGAGGCGGAACACCACGTTGTCGAGGCGAGACTCGAGACGAACCATGAGACCAGTGATTGGCTGGTGGCTCTTCTCTACCGCTTCGTCGACGTAGCGGCGAAGCTGCTTCTCGGCGATACCGTAGGTGAATCGCATCTTCTGCTTTTCAATGAGCTGCTTCTTGTAGTCACTTGACTGGCTCATGCGCTTCTTCACACGTCCAGCACGCTGCTGGCTCAAGGCAAACTTTGGAGACTGAGTCTTGGCAAAAATAGGTGCTCCAAGGCGCTTGGCAATTTTGAATTTAGGTCCGATTTTCATACGAAAATATATTACGCAGGATTAGATGCGACGAGCACGTGGAGGACGTGTGCCGTTATGCGGAACTGGAGTTCGGTCACTAATCTTGGTGACTGAAATACCTTTTCCAGCAAATGCGCGGAGCGCTGACTCTCGACCGGCACCAATGCCACGAATCACGACTTCCGCTTCTTTCATGCCCATCTGGAGGGCCTTCTCGCCGATAATTTCACCCACCTTTGCAGCTGCAAATGGGGTACTCTTGCGAGAACCCTTAAAGCCGAGCGCACCACTACTGGCGGCCATAACTGCGTTACCCTTACTGTCGGTCAAGGTAACGATGGTGTTGTTAAAGGTGGCGAGAATGTTGAGCTTACCGTCCGCGAGCTTACGCTTTGGAATACGGTTAAGTGCGCGAGAACTTCCCGCTACATCGCTACCGCCGCCCTTATTGATGGTTCGTTTCTTACCCATAGGAAATCAATATGAAGGATTAATAATTTTTAGGTCTTTTCGAGCTTACGGCGACCAGATCCCATCGTCTTCTTAACACCCTTCATGGTGCGGGCATTGGTCTTGGTGTGCTGGCCACGGCATGGGAGACGCTTAGCGTGTCGGGAGCCTCGGTAGGAATTGATGTCTTTAAGACGCTTGATGTTTGCTGCAATAGAACGCTTCAGTTCACCTTCAGTGGTGAAGCCTTCAATTTTTTCACGGATAGCATTTTCCTGCTCAGTCGTGATGTCGGTTGGCTTGGTGTGCTCAGCGATGCCGAGTTCAGCCAAAATAGCCATTGCGCGAGGGCGACCAACACCATGAATAGCAGTGAGACCAAACTCGAGGTGCTTGTGATCCGGAATGGTGATACCAGAGATACGCATAGAATTTAACCTTGGCGCTGCTTATGGCGCGGCTTTAACTTGTTAATAACGTACACACGGCCGCGTCGGCGGACGATGATGTCGTCAGGACTCATTTTTTTTACTGATGATCGTACTTTCATAATATGTGTGTTGTTTGTTCTTAAAGGCGTTTGGTTATCCTACCTTTCCCGCCATATGGCTCGGGCACAATAGCTACTCTATCCCCAACGAGTACACGAATACGGAAACGTCGCATCTTGCCAGCGAGGTACGTAAGTA
>CAYRMU010000076.1:0-1563 GCA_964425655.1 uncultured Candidatus Saccharibacteria bacterium
CATGCCGATTATGCTCGTGTCCTTGTTACTCTTTCTGGTAAGTAAATAAGAAATAGGCCGGAGATCGCTCCGGCCTTTTTCTTTTTGAGACCAGGTATGCTACGCTTTTTGTATGCATTTTCACGTGATTACAATTTTCCCTGAAGTTTGCGAAGTGTATACAAACGCAAGTGTCTTAGGGCGCGCCCAGAAAACCGAGAAAGGGAAGGGGGCTAAAGTACGTGGGAAGAAGATTGAAGTGAGCTACTACAACCCACGCGACTTTTCGACCGATAAGCACAAGAAGGTTGACGACCGTCCGTATGGCGGTGGTCCAGGTATGGTGATGATTGCTGAACCGATTTTGAAAGCCTGGGAGAAAGCCGTGGGGAGGAAAATAAAAAATAAAAAAGAAAATAGTAAAAATACTGTCAAGACGCTCATTATGTCTCCGCGCGGTACCGTGTTTACGAACGAGCTGGCCAAAGAGTGGGCGAAGGAATACAAGCACCTCGTGCTAATTAGTGGTCGTTATGAAGGCATTGATGCTCGCGTAAAAGAAATTCTCAATGCCGAAGAGGTGAGTGTAGGGGACTATGTGCTGACTGGTGGTGAACTCCCGGCACTCACAATCATTGATTCAGTATCACGGCAGATTCCGGGTGTTCTTGGTACCTTTGAATCACTCGAAGATGAACGTGCTACCGAAGGAGTTTCCTACACTCGCCCAGAAGTTTTGAAATATAAAAAAGCTGAGTATGTCGTACCTGAGGTGCTCGTGAATGGTAATCACGCCGAAATAGAAAAGTGGCGTGGTGCAGCAGAGAAATAAGCCACAGATATCATAACAGGGGACATCGGATGTCCCCTGTTATGACTTCAGTGCAAAAAACCTTCGATTGATGAGTCGAAGGTTGGAATGATGGTGCGTTTATAGTTACGGAACGTGCGGCTCGCTTAGCATGGGCGAATGATGCCAGCGTCTACCAGTGATGTACCGCGGATAGTCTTCTGTTTGTGTTTGGCAATCAGGTAACGGTAGCTGGACATGAATTCACTCTTGAGCGGTTCGGGGTAGTAACGTGCCATTTCTCGACTCGTCGCTTCGAACGCTTCGGGTGACAGGGGTACACCATTACGGCTCGGACCGTGAAAAATGAAGCGAGCACCCGGCAGCACACATGCACCAGGATGCCCAAGAAATAAGGTGCAAGCTGACCTGCAATCACCAGCAATGCGAATTTGCGTTGTCTTTGGCAGTCCTGCAACAGTACGCGTGTAGCTACTGATGTAACCGCCGGTATCGTCTCGGACGGTGATGGTTCCAGTTTCGATACCTCGAGCGATGCGCAGTTCGGCTGTTCGGTGGTCTCTAAGGTATTGCTTGATAGCACTCTCTGCAGACGCGATTGAGGATGAGAGCAGCACAAACATTAGAACAACCGGTAGGCACAGCAGCGAGAGAAGACATCGATACATGTGGGACTCCAGGTTTCTATCGATAGAGAGAACAACTGAAGGTAGGGTACATGGCCGTACTCCGTTCGTCCAGATGCGGTTTAGTGTCAAATATAAAAACTCCAT